>NZ_JBIVVI010000054.1:0-15798 GCF_044757675.1 Kitasatospora sp. NPDC091257 | reverse complement strand
GGGTGAATTCCTCGACCCGGGGGCAGCCGACGCGGGCTCCGGCCTGGAGCGCGAGTTCCAGGAAGGCGGTGCCCGGGAGCAGTGCCCGGCCGCCGACGGCGTGGTCGGCGAGCCACGGGTGGGTGCGGGCCGACAGGCGGCCGGTGAGGAGCAGGCCGTCGCTGTCCGCGAGGACCACGACGGCGCCCAGCAGCGGATGGTCCGCGGGGGTCAGCCCGGCGGAGGCGACGTCGCCGACGGGCGCGGCGCCGTCCTCCAGCCAGTACGGGTCGCGTTGGAAGGCGTAGGTGGGCAGTTCCACCCGTCCGGGGCGGCGGTCGGCGAAGACGGTGTCCCAGTCCGGGGAGACTCCGCGCAGGTGGAGTTCGGCCAGGGACTCGGTGAACCGGCGCGGGCCGCCGTCGTCGCGGCGCAGGGTGCCCACAGCGGTGGCGTCGGCGCCCGCGTCCTCGGCGGTCTCCAGGACACCGACGGTGAGGACGGGGTGCGGGCTGCTTTCCAGGAGGACCTGGTAGCCGTCGGCGAGCAGGGCGCGGGTCGCCTGTTCGAAGCGGACGGTCCCGCGGAGGTTGCGGTACCAGTAGTCGGCGTCCAGGGCGGTGGTGTCCTCCAGCAGGCCGCCGCTGAGGGTGGAGTAGAAGGGGACGGCGGACGGGCGGGGGGTCAGTCCGTCGAGCCGGGCGAGCACTTCGGTGCGGATGTCCTCGACGTGGGCGCTGTGCGAGGCGTAGTCGACGGGGATGCGCCGGCTGCGGATGTCCAGGGCCGTCGTCCGGTCGAGGAACGCGTCGAGCGCGTCGGTGTCGCCGGAGACCACGGTGGAGGCGGGTCCGTTGACGGCGGCGACGGAGAGCCGGCCGTCCCAGGGTGCGAGGTGTTCGGAGACCTGTTCGGCGGGCAGGGCCACCGAGGCCATGCCGCCGCGGCCGGACAGGGCGCGGATGGCGCGGCTGCGCAGGGAGACGACCTTCGCCCCGTCCTCCAGGCTCAGCGCTCCCGCCACCACGGCGGCGGCGATCTCGCCCTGGGAGTGGCCGATGACCGCGCCGGGGGTGATGCCGTGGGAGCGCCACAGTTCGGCCAGGGAGACCATGACGGCCCACAGCACCGGCTGCACCACGTCGACGCGTTCGGCCGGCGGGGTGCCGGGGGCGCCGCGCAGGACGGCTTCCAGGGACCAGTCGACGAAGGGGGTCAGGGCACGCTCGCAGTCCGCGATGCGGGCGGCGAAGGCGGGGGCGGAGTCGAGGAGTTCGACGGCCATGCCGGCCCATTGGGATCCCTGTCCGGGGAACACCAGGGCGACTTCGCCGCCGGTTCCGGCGGTGCCGAGGACCAGGCCGGGGGCGGTGCGGTCGGCCACCAGGGCGTCGAGGCCGGCCCGGAACTCGTCGGGGTGGGCGCCGATCAGGACCGCCCGGTGCTCGTGCGCGGCGCGGGTCGTCGCGAGGGCGTGGCCGACCTCGGCGGGGCCGGGTCCGGGGTGGGCGTCGAGGTGGTCGCGGAGCCGTGCGGCCTGGGCGCGCAGCGCTTCGGCGGTGCGTCCGGAGAGCACCCAGGGGAGGACGGCGGGGGCGGCGGGTTCGTGGGCCTGTTCCAGGACGGGTTCGTCCGCCTGTTCCAGGACGACGTGTCCGTTGGTGCCGCTGACGCCGAAGGAGGACACCGCGGCCCGGCGCGGCCGTCCGGTCTCGGGCCAGGGCGTGTTCGCGGTGACCAGGCGTACCGCGCCCGCGGTCCAGTCGATCTGCGGGGACGGGTCCTGCGCGTGCAGGGTGGGCGGGACGGTACCGTGCCGCATGGCGAGGACGGTCTTGATGACGCCGCCGACGCCGGCCGCCGCCTGGGTGTGCCCGATGTTGGACTTCAGCGAGCCGAGCAGCAGCGGCTGCCCGTCCGCGCGGTCCTGCCCGTAGGTGGCCAGCAGGGCCTGGGCCTCGATCGGGTCGCCCAGCGGGGTGCCGGTGCCGTGCGCCTCGACGACGTCCACGTCGGCGGGGGTGAGTCCGGCGTTGGCCAGGGCGTGGCGGATGACGCGTTGCTGGGCGGGGCCGTTGGGGGCGGTGAGCCTGCTGCTGGCGCCGTCCTGGTTGACGGCGGTGCCGCGGATCAGGGCGAGGACCGGGTGGCCGTTGCGCCGGGCGTCCGAGAGGCGCTCCAGCAGGAGCATGCCGACGCCCTCGCCCCAGCCGGTACCGTCGGCGGCGGCGGCGAAGGACTTGCAGCGGCCGTCCCGGGCCAGGCCGCCCTGGCGGCTCATCTCCACGAACGGAACGGGTGTCGACATGACCATCGCGCCCCCGGCCAGGGCCAGGGTGCAGTCGCCGGCCCGCAGGGCTTGGGCGGCGAGGTGGATGGCGACCAGCGAGGAGGAGCAGGCGGTGTCGATGCTGACCGCCGGGCCCTCCAGACCGAAGGTGTAGGCGACGCGGCCCGAGGCGACGCTGTCGGAGCTGCCGCTGCCGACGTAGCCGGCCACGTCGTCGGGGACGTGGCGCAGCCGTACCGCGTAGTCCTGGTACATCACCCCGGCGAAGACGCCGGTCCTGCTGCCCCGCAGGGTCGCGGGGTCGATACCGGCCCGTTCGAACGCCTCCCAGGTGGTCTCCAGGAGGAGCCGCTGCTGTGGGTCCATCGCGAGCGCTTCGCGCGGGGAGATCCCGAAGAATCCGGGGTCGAAGTGCCCGACGTCGTCGAGGAATCCGCCCAGGGCGGTGTGGCTGGTGCCCTCGCGCAGTTGTTCCGGATCGTCCAGGTGGTCCAGGTCCCAGCCCCGGTCGCGGGGGAAGCCGGTGATGGCATCGGTGCCGTCGGTGACCAGGCGCCACAGGTCCTCGGGGGACCGTACGCCGCCGGGGTAGCGGCAGCTCATCGCTACGACCGCGATCGGTTCGCGGCCCGCTTCCTCGGCCTCGGTCAGGCGCCGGCGGGTGTGGTGCAGGTCCGCCGTCACGCGCTTGAGGTAGTCCCTCAGCTTGTCGTCGTTCACCATCGGGGGCCGCCGTCCTGGTTCGCGAGTCGGGTCGTTGTCATGACCGGCCGAGTTCGTTGTCGATGAGGTCGAAGAGTTCGTCGTCGCTGGCGCCGTCCATCCGGTCCTCGATGGAGGCGGCCGCTCCGGCCGCCGTGCCGTCGCCGTCGGCCGGGGTGGCCGCCGGGTCGTCGAGGCGGCGCAGGAGCTCCCGGAGCCGCCCGGCCAGCCGGTCGCGGTCCGCCGGGTCGTCGGGGAGGCCGTCGAGGGCGCCTGCCAGGCGGTCCGGTTCGGCCAGGCCGGGGAGCGGGCCGGGTCCGGCGTCGGGGAGCAGTTCGGCGACGAGGTGCGCGGCGATCGCGGCCGGGGTGGGGTGGTCGAAGAGCAGGGTGGCCGGCAGCGGGTGGCCGGTTGCGGCGCGCAGCCGGTTGCGCAGTTCCACCGCGGTCAGCGAGTCGAAGCCGACCTCCAGCAGGCCGCGTCCGGGCTCGACCGCGGCCGGGCCGCTGTGGCCGAGCACCAGGGCGGCGTGCGAGCGGACCAGGTCGAGCAGGACCCGGCCGCGCTGGGTCTCGTTGAGGGAGCCGAGGCGCTGCTTCAGGGCCTCGGCCCCGTCGGGGCCGGTGCCGGCCGCGGGGCCCGCGGCGCCGCGCCGGGCGGCGGGGCGCACCAGGCCGCGCAGCAGGGCGGGGACGCCGCCGGTGGCGGCCTGGGCGCGGACGGCCGCGGTGTCGAGCCGCAGTGGGAGGACGACCGGCTCGTCGAGGGTGCCGGCCGTGTCGAAGAGCGCCAGTCCCTGGGCCGGGTCGAAGGCGACGATCCCGCCCCGGGCGATCCGTCGCAGGTCGGCCTCGGTGAGCCCGCCGGTCATCCCGGTGCTGTTGGCCCACAGGCCCCAGGCGAGGGAGCGGCCGGGCAGCCCGTCGGCGCGGCGCCGGTGGGCCAGGGCGTCGAGGAAGGCGTTGGCGGCGGCGTAGTTGCCCTGGCCCATGCCACCGAAGATCCCGGCGATGGACGAGAACAGGACGAACTCGGACAGCTCCAGGCCGGCGGTGAGTTCGTGCAGGTTGATCGCCGCGTCCACCTTGGGGCGCAGGACGTGGTCCAGTTGCGCGGGCGTCATGGTGGCGACGACGCCGTCGGCCAGCACGCCCGCGGCGTGCACCACCCCGGTCAGCGGGTGCGTGGGGGGCAGGGCGGCCAGCAGGGCCGCGAGGGCGTCGCGGTCGGCGGCGTCGCAGGCGACGATCTCGGCGTGTGCGCCCAGGGCGGCGAGTTCGGCGAGGAGTTCCGCCGCGCCGTCGGCGGCGGGGCCGCTGCGGCTGGTCAGCAGCAGCTGCCGGACGCCGTGTTCGGCGGCGAGGTGGCGGGCGACGTGGGCGCCGATGGCGCCGGTGCCGCCGGTGATCAGGACGGTTCCGTCGCCGCCCCAGCCGGGGGTGCGCCCGGTGACGGCCAGCGGTACCCGGGCCAGCCGGGCGACGTGGACGGCTCCGGCCCGGATCGCGAGCTGGGGTTCCCCGGACGCGAGGGCCTCGGCGAGCAGCGCGGGCGGGTTCTCGTGGGTGTCCAGGTCCAGCAGGACGAAGCGGTCGGGGTTCTCGGTCTGCGCCGAGCGGACCAGGCCCCAGAGCGCGGCCGGGGCCGGGTCCGGGACGTCGTCGCCGGTCACCGGGACGGCGCCCGAGGTGACCAGGACCAGCTTGGCCCCGGCCAGCCGCTCCTCGGCCAGCCAGTCGCGCAGCAAGGCGAGGACCGTGCCGAGTCCGTCGTGGACCGCGTCGCGGAGGGTGCCGGGCGGCGCGGGCGGGCAGGCGGCCAGCACCAGGCGGGGCGGCGGGGCGCCCGCGTCGAGCAGTGCGGACAGCGCGGCGAGGTCGGTGACCGTGCGGCCGGGGAGCGTCCCGGTGCCGAGCACGGTCCAGGACTCCGGGTCGGAGGCGGTGCCGGCCGCCGTCGCGGCGCGCTCGGGCAGGGCCTGCCACTCGGGGCGGAACAGTTCCTCGTGGTGTCCGGCGCGGGTGGCCGTGAAGCGGTCGCGCGAGACGGGCCGCAGGACCAGGGAGCGGGCCGAGAGCACCGGCCGCCCGGTGGTGTCGGTCACCTGTACGGCGACGGCGTCGCGGCCGGTCGGGGTCAGCCGCAGCCGGAGTTCGGCGGCCCCGGAGGCGTGCAGGCGCACCCCGTTCCAGGAGAACGGCAGCCAGCCCTGCGCGGGCCCCTCCAGGACGTCGAACACCAGTGAGTGCAGGGCGGCGTCCAGCAGGGCCGGGTGCAGGCCGAACGCGGCGGCGTCCGGCCGCTGCTCCTCGGGCAGGCTCGCGAGGGCGTACACCTCGTCGCCGAGCCGCCAGGCCGCGCGCAGGCCCTGGAACGCGGGGCCGTAGGCGAACCCGCCGCCCGCGAAGCGGTCGTACAGGCCCTCCGTGTCGAGGGGGACGGCTCCGGGCGGCGGCCAGGCCTCGGGGTCCGCCGGGTCGGCCGGGTCGGCCGGGTCCGCGGCTCCGGTGGAGCCGAGCAGGCCGCTCGCGTGCCGGGTCCAGGGGGCGTCGGAGCCGTCGTCGGCGGCCCGGGCGTGGACGCTCAGCGGACGGGTGCCGGCGGCGTCCGGGCTTCCGACGGTGATCTGGAGAGCGACGGCTCCGCCCGCCGGGAGCACCAGCGGCGCCTCCAGGGTCAGTTCCTCGACCTGGTCGCAGCCGACCTGGTCGCCCGCGCGGACCGCGAGTTCCAGGAACGCGGTGGCGGGGAACAGCACCCCCTCGTAGACGCCGTGGTCGGCCAGCCAGGGGTGGCTGCGGACCGAGAACCTGCCGGTGAAGAGGAAGCCGTCGGAGTCCGCGAGTTCCGTTCCGGCGCCGAGCAGCGGGTGGTCGACCGCCTGAAGTCCGGCTGCGGGAAGTCCGGCCGCGGCCGGGCCGGCCTGCAGCCAGTAGCTGCCGCGCTGGAAGGCGTAGGTCGGCAGGTCGACGGCGGAGCCGGCCGGGCCGCCGGAGTGGACGGCGTCCCAGTCCACGGGGACGCCCGTGACGTGCAGCCGGGCCAGGGCGGCCGTCGCCGCGGGTGCTTCGGGCCGGTCCTTGCGCAGCAGGGGCACCAGCACCGGGCTGCCGGTGGCGCCGGTCAGGCAGTCCTGGCCCATGGCGGTGAGCGCGCCGTCGGGTCCGAGTTCGAGGAACGCGGTGACGCCGTCGCGTTCCAGGTGGCGTACGCCGTCCTGGAAGCGGACGGTGCCGCGCACGTGCTCCACCCAGTAGTCCGGCGAGCCGAGCTGCTCGGCGGTGGCCGGCTCGCCCGTCAGGTCGGAGATCACCGGGACGGCGGCCTCCCCCGGGACGATCCGGGCCACGACCTCGCGGAACTCGGCGAGCATCGGCTCCATGAGGGGCGAGTGGAAGGCGTGGGAGACCCGCAGCCGCCGGGTCTTGCGGCCGCGCGCGGCGAGCACGGCGGCGATCTCGTCCACCGCCGCCGCGTCGCCGGAGACCACGGTCGAGGCCGGGCCGTTGACCGCGGCGAGGCCGACCTCGCCCTCACGGCCCGCGAGCAGCGGCAGCACCTCCTCCTCCCCGGCGGCGAGGGAGACCATCGCGCCGCCCGCCGGGAGGGCCTGCATCAGCCGTCCCCGCGCGACCACCAGCGCCGCGGCGTCGGGCAGGGTGAACACCCCGGCGACGTGGGCGGCGGCCAGCTCTCCCACGGAGTGGCCGAGCAGCCGGTCGGGGCGCACGCCCCAGTGCTCGACGAGGCGGAACAGGGCGACGCCGAGTGCGAACAGGGCGGGCTGGGCGTACTCGGTCCGGTCCAGCAGGCCGTGGCCGGGGTCGCCGGGGGCCGCGTCGATCACCTCCCGCAGCGGGCGGTCGAGCAGCGGATCGAGTTCCGCGCAGACCGCGTCGAAGGCGTCGGCGAAGACCGGGAACCGTGCGTACAGTCCGGCGCCCATGCCGGTGCGCTGGCTGCCCTGGCCGGGGAACAGGAAGGCGGTCTTCGCGGCCGGGCCGGTGATCCCGCGCACCAGGTCCGCCGACGGCTCGCCGGCGGCGAGGGCGGCGAGCCCCTGGAGCAGGGCCTGCCGGTCCGTGCCGGTGAGGGCGGCCCGGTGTTCGAAGGCGCTGCGGTGCAGCGCAAGGGAGCGCCCCAGGTCCGCGACGGCGAGCGCCGGGGCCTGCTCCACGTGCCGGAGCAGCCGGGCCGCCTGCTCGCGCAGCGCGTCCGCGCCGCGGGCGGAGATCAGCCAGGGCAGGGCGGGCGCGGCGGGCGCGCCGGGCGCGGCAGGGACGGCGGTGGGCGCCGGGGCCGGTTCGGTGGGCTGTTCGAGGATGGTGTGGGCGTTGGTGCCGCTGACCCCGAAGGAGGACACCGCGGCCCGCCGGGGGCGGCCGGTCTCCGGCCACGGGGTGTCGTCGGTGAGCAGCCGGACGGCGCCGGCCGACCAGTCGACGTGCGGGGTCGGCGTGTCGACGTGCAGGGTGCGCGGCAGTGTCCCGTGCCGCATGGCCTGCACCATCTTGATGATGCCGGCGACTCCGGCGGCGGCCTGGCTGTGTCCGATGTTCGACTTCAGCGACCCCAGCCACAGCGGCTCCCGCTCGCCGCGTTCCCGGCCGTACGTGGCCAGCAGCGCCTGGGCCTCGATCGGGTCGCCGAGGGTGGTCCCGGTGCCGTGCGCCTCCACCGCGTCGACCTCGGCGGCGGTCAGTCCGGCGTCGGCGAGGGCCGCCCGGATGACCCGCTGCTGGGAGGGACCGTTGGGGGCGGTCAGACCGTTGCTGGCGCCGTCCTGGTTGACGGCCGAGCCGCGGACCAGGGCGAGCACCGGGTGGCCGTTGCGCCGGGCGTCCGAGAGGCGTTCCAGGACGAGCAGTCCGGCCCCCTCGGCCCAGGAGGTGCCGTCGGCGGCGGCGGCGAACGGCTTGCAGCGGCCGTCCTCAGCCAGCACCCGCTGCCGGCTGAACTCCACGAACGCGCCCGGGGTCGACATCACGGTCACGCCGCCGGCCAGCGCCAGCGAGCATTCGCCGGCCCGTAGCGACCGGGCCGCGAGGTGGACCGCGACCAGCGACGAGGAGCACGCCGTGTCGACGGTCACCGCGGGCCCTTCGAGGCCGAGGCTGTAGGAGATCCGCCCGGACGCCACACTGCCCGCGCTGCCGATGCCGAGGTAGCCCTCGAACTCCTCGGAGGGCTCGGTGACGCGCGACCCGTAGTCGTGGTGGCTGCAGCCGACGAAGACGCCGCTCGCGCTGCCCTTGAGGGAGAGCGGGTCGATGCCGGCCCGCTCGAACGCCTCCCAGGAGAGTTCGAGCAGCAGCCGCTGCTGGGGGTCGATGGTCAGCGCCTCGCGCGGGGAGATCCCGAAGAAGGCCGGGTCGAAGCGGTCGGCGTCGTGCAGGAACCCGCCTTCCCGCGCGTAGGTGCTGCCGGCCCGGTCCGGGTCCGGGTCGTAGAGGCCGTCCAGGTCCCAGCCCCGTCCGGTGGGGAAGCCGGTGATCGCGTCCCGTCCGCCCGCGACGAGCTCCCACAGCTCCTCGGGGGTGCTGACGCCGCCGGGGTAGCGGCAGCTCATGGCGACCACGGCGATCGCCTCGTCCTCGGGCACCGCAGCGGCCGCGGGCGGCTGCCCGGGGGCGCCGGGTGCCTCGGTGACGGGCGCCCCCGGCAGTTCGGCGCGCAGGTGTCCGGCCAGGGTGGTGGCCGTGGGGTAGTCGAAGGCCAGAGTCACCGACAGGCGCAGGCCGCTGGCCGCGGCGAGCCGGTTGCGCAGTTCGACGGCGGTCAGCGAGTCGAAGCCGATGTCCTTGAACGCCTGGTCGGGTCCCACCGCCTCGGGCCCGGGGTGGCCGAGCACGGCGGCGACCTCGCGGCGGACCAGGTCCAGCAGGGCCCGGTCGCGTTCCGCCGGGGGCAGTGCGGCGAGCCGCAGGGCCGGCGGCTCGGCGCCGTCGGCGCTGCCCCGGGACCCGGCCGCGGCGGCGAGCGCTTCCCGCACCTCGGGCAGGTCCCCGAGGGCGGCGCTGGGCCGGAGCGCGGTGAACGCCCGGGTGAAGCGGTCCCAGGCGAAGTCGGCGACGAGGACGGCCGTGTCGTCGTGGTCGAGGGCCTGGTGCAGCGCGATGGTGGCCACGGCGGGGTCCATGGCGGGCAGGCCGTCACGGATCAGCCGTTCGGCGACCGCTCCGGAGGCGAGGCTCTCGCCGCCCCACAGGCCCCAGGCCACCGAGGTGCCGGGCAGTCCGAGGTCGCGGCGCTGCCGGGCCAGGGCGTCGAGGTAGGCGTTGGCGGCGGCGTAGCTGCCCTGGCCGGTGCCGCCGAGTGTGCCGGCGAGCGAGGAGAACAGCACGAAGGCGGTCAGGTCGAGTCCCCGGGTGAGCGCGTCGAGGTTGCGTGCGCCGTCGAGCTTGGGGCGCAGGACGCCGGCCGCGCGTTCGGGGGTGATGGAATCGATCACCCCGTCGTCGAGGACGCCCGCGGTGTGCAGGACCGCGCGCAGCGGGCGCTCGGCCGGAATGCCGGCGAGCAGTTCCGCCAGTGCGTCGCGGTCGGCGACGTCGCAGGCCACCGCGGTGGCGTCGGCGCCGAGTCCGCGCAGTTCGGCGAGCAGGGCGTCGGCTCCCGGGGCCTGTGCGCCGCGCCGACTGGTGAGCAGCAGGTGCGCGGTGCCGGTGCGGGCGAGCCTGCGGGCGATCTGGGCGCCGAGGCCGCCGGTGCCGCCGGTGATCAGGACGGTGCCCTCGGGTGTCCAGTCGCGTGCGGGGGCGGTGTCGCCGAGTCCGGCGTGGACGACCCTGCGGCCGTAGACGCCGGTGGCGCGCACCGCCAGCTGGTCCTCGCTGTCGGGGTTGGTCAGGGCTTCGGCGAGCCGGGTCGCGGCCCGGTCGTCGAGCCGTCGCGGCAGGTCGACCAGACCTGCCCAGCGCTGCGGGTACTCGACGCCGGCGACCCCGCCGAGGCCCCAGGCCAGGGCTTGGAGGGTGCTGTCGATCCGGTCGGAGCGGCCGACCGACACCGCGCCCCGGGTGGCGCTCCAGAGCGGGGCGTCGGTGCCGAGGTCGCCCAGGGCCTGGAGGAGCGCGACGGTCAGGGTGAGGCCGAGGGGGAGCGCCGATCCGTCGCCGTGCGGTTCCTCGGCCAGGGCGAGCAGCGACAGGATTCCGGCGGGCGGCCCGTCGGCGCGGTCGTGGGCGTCGCGGAGCAGTGCGGCGAACCGCGTCCGGTCGGTCGCGTCGTGGCCGGCCTCGACCAGGACGGGGGTGGCGCCGTGTCCGCGCAGGGCGTCCGCGGCGAACGCGACGGCCGGGTCGTCGGCGGCGACGGCCGGGGCGACGAGGAGCCAGCTGCCGGTGAGCCGGGGCCGCTCGGGTGCAGGCAGGGGCTTCCAGGCGACCCGGTAGCGCCAGCTGTCGGCGGTCCGGTCGTCGGCGCGGCCGCGCGCCCACTCGGCGAGGGTGGGCACCAGGGAGGCGAGGGAGGCCCGCAGCTCTCCGTCCTCGACCCGCAGGGTGGTGGCGAGGGCGTCCAGGTCCGCGCGGTCGACCGCCGCCCAGAAGCCGGAGTCGGCCGGGCCGGCGCCGGTCGCGGCGGCCGTGCCGGCCGCGGCGTCGGCGGGCCCGCCGGGGGTGGCGTCCAGCCAGTAGCGCTGCTGCTGGAAGGCGTACGTGGGCAGGGGCCGCTTGCGCGCGCCGGTTCCGGCGAACACCGCGTCCCAGTCCACCGGCAGTCCGCGGACCTGGACCTCGGTGAGCGCGGCGAGGAAGCGGCCGGGGCCGCCCTCGGTGCGGCGCAGGGTACCGACGACGGCCCCGTCGCCGACCCCGGCCGCCTCGACGGCCTCCTGGATCCAGACGGTCAGCGCGGGGTGGGTGCTGCACTCGACGAAGGTGTGGTGCCCGTCGGCGACGAGCGCGTCGAGCGCCCGGCCGAACTCCACCGGCCGGCGCAGGTTCTCGTACCAGTACGCGGCGTTCAGGTCCAGGGTGTCCACGGGCCCGCCGCTGACCGTCGAGTAGAACGGGACGGCGGAGGTCCGCGGCGCGATGCCGCCGAGCAGGGCGAGCAGTTCCTCGCGGAGCTCCTCCACCTGGGGCGAGTGTCCGGCGAAGTCCACGCCGGGGACCGGCCAGGCCATGACGCCCGCCTCGGCGTACTGCTCGCGCAGCCGTTCCAGTGCAGCCGGGTCGCCGGAGACCGTCACCGACGTCGGCCCGTTGACAGCGGCGACGTCGAGTGCCCCGTCGTGGGCGGACAGTGCCTCGCGCACGGCTTCGACCGGCTGCGGCACGAACAGCATGCCGCCGCGTCCGGTCAGGGCGAGCAGGGCCCGGCTGCGCAGGGCGACGATCCGGGCCGCGTCGTCCAGCGAGAGCGCGCCGGCCACGCAGGCGGCGGCGATCTCGCCCTGGGAGTGGCCGACCACGGCGTCGGGGACGATCCCGTGCGCCCGCCACAGCTCGGCCAGCGACACCATCACCGCCCACAGCACCGGCTGCACCACGTCCACCCGGTCGAGCGGGGGCGCGTCGGGCGCGTCGCGCAGGACCGCGAGCAGCGACCACTCCAGGTGCGGGGCGAGGGCGCGTTCGCAGGCCGCGATCCGGTCGGCGAAGGCCGGGGCGTGGTCGAGCAGTTCCCGGGCCATGCCGGCCCACTGGGTTCCCTGGCCGGGGAAGACGAAGACGGTCCTGGCCGACCGGGCGACGATGCCTTGGACCAGGCCGAGTGCGCGCTCTCCGGCGGCCAGCGCGGCCAGGCCGACCAGCAGGGTCGCCCGATCGCCGCCGACGACGGCCGCGCGGTGCTCGAAGGCGGTCCTGGTGGTGGCCAGCGAGTAGCCGACGTCGGCGGACGGCAGCTCCGGCCGCTCCGTCAGGTACGCGTGCAGCCGCTCCGCCTGGGCCTTCACCGCCTCGGCGGTCCGCCCGGACAGGACCCACGGGACGGCGGCGGGTGCGGGCCCGGCGGGCAGGGCGGGTGCGGGCCCGGCGGGCGGCTGTTCGATGACGACGTGGGCGTTGGTGCCGCTCAGGCCGAACGAGGACACTCCGGCCCGGCGCGGCCGGCCGGTCTCGGGCCAGGGGGTGGCCTCGGTCAGCAGGGCGACGGCGCCCGCCGTCCAGTCGACGTTCGGGGTCGGCCGGTCGATGTGCAGGGTGCGCGGCAGTTCGCCGTGCCCCATGGCCAGCACCATCTTGATGATGCCGCCGACGCCGGCGGCGGCCTGGGTGTGCCCGATGTTCGACTTCAGCGACCCGAGCCACACCGGCCGGTCGGCCGGCCGGTCCTGGCCGTAGACGGCCAGGAGCGCGTCGGCCTCGATCGGGTCGCCCAGCCGGGTGCCGGTGCCGTGCGCCTCGACGGCGTCCACGTCGGCGGCCGACAGCCGGGCGTTCGCCAGCGCGTCGCGGATCACCCGCTGCTGGGCCAGGCCACTGGGCGCGGTCAGTCCGTTGCTCGCGCCGTCCTGGTTGATCGCCGAGCCGCGCAGCACCGCGAGTACCGGGTGGCCGTTGCGGCGGGCGTCCGAGAGACGTTCCAGGAGCAGCAGGCCCACGCCCTCGGCCATGCCGAAGCCGTCCGCCGAGGCGGCGAAGGACTTGCAGCGCCCGTCCTCGGCGAGCCCGCGCTGCCGGCTGAAGCCGGTGAACGACAGCGGGGTGCCCATCACCGTGGCGCCGCCCGCCAGGGCCAGCGTGCACTCGCCCGAGCGCAGCGACTGCGCGGCGAGGTGGACCGCCACCAGTGACGAGGAGCAGGCCGTGTCCACGGTCACGGCGGGCCCCTGGAGGCCGAGCTGGTAGGCGACCCGCCCGGACAGGACGCTGGTGGAGATGCCCGCGATGAACAGGCCCTCCAGTTCCTCGGGGATGTCGCGCAGGGTGCCGCCGTAGCCCTGGTAGGAGGCGCCGGCGAAGACGCCGGTCGGGGTGCCGCGCAGGGTGGACGGGTCGATGCCGGCGCGCTCGATCGCCTCCCAGGAGGTTTCGAGCAGCAGTCGCTGCTGCGGGTCCATGGCGAGGGCCTCGCGCGGGGAGATCCCGAAGAACCCGGGGTCGAAGCGGTCCGCGTCCCTGACGAATCCGCCCGCGGCGGCGTAGCTCCGGCCGGGCCGGTCGGGGTCCGCGTCGTACAGCGTGTCGAGGTCCCAGCCCCGGTCGGACGGCAGCCCGGAGACGGCGTCGTGCCCGTCCGCGACCAGGCGCCACAGGTCCTCGGGGGTGCGGACGCCGCCGGGGTAGCGGCAGCTCATGGCGACGATCACGATGGGGTCGTCGTCGGCGGCGGGTGGCGCCGTCGGGGGCTGCCGGACGGTGGCGGGCTCCTCGGCGGCACCCAGCAGTCCGGTCTCCAGGCGTCCGGCGAGCGCGGTCGCCGACGAGTAGTCGAAGACGACGGTGACCGGGAGCCGCAGGCCGGTGGCGGCGTTGAGTCGGTTGCGCATGTCCACGGCGGTCAGGGAGTCGAAGCCCAGGTCGCGGAAGGCGCGGCCGGGGGCGACCGCGTCCGGCGAGTCGTGGCCGAGGACGGCGGCCGCCTGGGTCCGGACCAGGTCGACCAGTACCCGGGTCCGCTCGGCCGCCGGGAGCGGCGCCAGCCGGTCGCGCAGCGCCGAGGGCGTTCCCTGGACCCCGGTCCCGCCGGTCTCCGGTCCGGCGGCCAGCGCGCTGCGCACCTCGGGGAGTTCCCCGATCAGCGGGCTGGGGCGCGCCGAGGTGAAGACCGTCGCGAAGCGGTCCCAGTCGATGTCGGCGACCACGACCACCGTCTCGTCGTGGTCCAGGACCTGCTGGAGCCCGGTGATCGCGACCGCGGGCGGCATGAAGAGCACGCCGTGGCCGCGCAGGGTCTCCTCCGCCAGCTCGGCCGCCATCCCGCCGGCCCCGCCCTCGGGGCTCCAGATGCCCCACACCACGGAGGTCGCGGCGAGGCCGCGGCTCCTGCGGTCCTCGGCGAGGCCGTCGAGGTAGGCGTTGGCGGCGGCGTAGGCGCCGTGGACGGCGCTGCCCCACACCCCGGAGATGGAGGAGAACAGCACGAACGCGTCGAGCGTGTCCCGGTCGAAGAGCAGGTCCAGGTTCCTGGCCCCGCCGACCTTGGCGTGGAGGGTGTCGGCGAACTCGTCCGCGTCGGTGTCGGGCAGTGGCACCAGCAGCCCGGCCCCTGCGGCGTGGAAGACGGTGCTGATCCGGTGGCCGTCCTGTTCGAGGCCGTCCTTGAGCTCGCGCAGGGCCTCCAGGTCGGCGACGTCGCACGCGGTCAGGGTGACCCGGGTGCCGAGGGCGGCCAGTTCCTCGGAGAGCTCCGACGCACCCGGCGCATCCGCGCCGCGCCGGCTGACCAGCACCAGGTGCCCGGCTCCCCGCCGGGCCAGCCAGCGCGCGATCTGCGCGCCGATCCCGCCGGTGCCGCCGGTGATCAGCACCGTGCCCCCGGGCCGCCAGCTCCGCCGCGGCGCGGTGTCGCCCAGAGCGGACCGGACCAGCCGCCGGCCGTGGCAGCCGGTGGCCCGGACGGCCACCTGGTCCTCGTCCCCGGCCTGGCCGGCCAGCACCCGGCACAGCCGCCCGGCGGTGTCCGGGTCCAGGACCTCAGGGAGGTCGACCAGACCGCCCCAGCGCTGCGGGAACTCCAGCGCGGCGACCCGGCCCAGGCCCCAGAGCAGGTTCTGCGCGGCGCTGACCGCGCTCCCGGTGTCCGTACCCCCGACCGACACCGCCCCGCGGGTCGCCCACCACAGGGGCGCGTCGATCCCGGCGTCTCCGAGGGCCTGCAGCAGGGCCAGGTTGAGCGCGGTGCCCAGCGGGACGGAGGGGTGCGCCGAGTGCGGGCGCTCGTCGAGGCCCAGCAGCGACAGCACTCCCGTCACCGGGCCGGGCAGCGCGTCGAGGGACGCGCGCACTCGGTCGGCCAGCACGGCGCGGTCGGCCGCCGCCTCGGTGATCCGTAGGTGGACCACCGAGGCCCCGGCCTGCTCCATGGCGTGGGCGGTCGCCTCCGACCGGCGTGTCCCGTCCTCGGACTGGCCGTCCGACGACAGCACGAGCCAGTTGCCGTCCAGGGCGACCGGGAGACCCTCGGGCAGGGCCCGCCAGGTCACGCGGTAGCGCCAGGAGTCGACCACCGAACGCTCGGTGCGCTCGGTGCGCCAGCCGGCGAGCGCGGGGAGCACCACGTTCAGCGGGTCCTCGGGCGCCACCCCGAGGGCGGTGGTGAACCGGTCCAGGTCGCCTCCGCCCAGGGCCTCCCAGAAGTCGTCGCCCGCCGCGGACGTTCCGGACGGACCGCCCGCCGCGGGGCCGGTGTCCTCCAGCCAGTACGGGCGACGCTGGAAGGGGTAGGTGGGCAGGGAGACGCCGCCCGGACGGTGTCCGGCGAACACCCGGTCCCAGTCGGGCAGCAGGCCGCCCACGTGGGCCTCTCCCAGGGACGTCAGGAAGCGGTCGAGGCCGCTCTCGCCGCGCCGCAGCGTGCCCACGACCACGGCGGGGCCCTGCGCGGAGCCGGCGGTGTCGGCCGCGTCGGCGGTCTGCTGGACGCCGAAGGTGAGCACGGGGTGCGGGCTGGACTCGACGAAGAATCGGAAGCCCTCCCCCAGCAGCGCCGCCGTGGCCTGCTCGAACTCGACGGTCTCCCGCAGGTTGCGGTACCAGTACTCGGTGTCCAGGGACTTCGTGTCCAGCCAGCCGCCCGTCACCGTCGAGAAGAACGGCACAGAACCCGCGAGAGGGGTGATCCCGTCCAGGTCGGCGAGCAGCCGCTCGCGGACCTCCTCCACATGCGCGGAGTGCGACGCGTAGTCGACCTCGATCAGCCGCGCCCGCACACCCTCC
>NZ_JBIVVI010000053.1:0-16079 GCF_044757675.1 Kitasatospora sp. NPDC091257 | reverse complement strand
TAACCCGGCCAACGGCCTTCCGACATCACTGTCGGGACGACAGGATTTGAACCTGCGACCCCTTGACCCCCAGCGGTCGAAAGGGGGTGACGGTCCGTCCAATCAGCCCAGAACCCGCAGGTCAGGGTCTGTCTCGTCCAGGCCTCGTGCTGCTTTTTACGGTCCAGTGACACCCAGTCCGTGAGAGGCGCGTGAGAGGCCGGTGGCCGCAGTGAGTCTCCTCTCTGCGGCTCACCCCGTTCTGAGCCGGGTTCCCCCTCATCGCCAGACGCCGGGCCGGATCCGTTGCTTCGACGAGCGGCCCTCGGTGTCCGGTAGTCATCGGACCTGGTCCAGCGGGTACCCCTGGGCGAGGGCAGCCGTGCGGAAGGCGGCGAGTCGGCCGGCGGGGACGGCGAAGTGGCGCTCCCCCAGCCTCGTCGCGACGGTGCGCAGGCGCCGGTCCCCGGCCAGGAGAGCCGCCACCGCAGGGTCCGCGCATTCGATCAGGTGGACCGGGCCGGTGTCACGGACCTGGCCGAGGCGGCGAGCCGCATCATCCAGCAGCGTCGTGACGGTCTGCGGCAGCGGATGCCGGCTTGCCGCCTCCAGGTAGCGTCGCAGCTCGGCGAGGTCGCGCCCGGCGTCTATGGCTCGGAGCAGGGAGCGGTGGGTGAGGCTCCAGACGCGGTCGCCGGTCTTGTCGGCGAAGGCGTCCAGGAGCAGGGCGTCGGCGGGGGCGAGTCCGTCGAGGGCGGCGATGTCGTGGTTGGGCAGAACGGTGATCTGGCCGGACGGGGTTGCCGGTCGGGGCTTGGGGCTGGGGGTGTAGGTGGCGCTCTGGCCGGTGGTGTAGGCGCCGAGTGGGTTGAGGCGTATGGCGAGCAGGCCGTCGTAGCGACTGAGTTGGTCGAGGTAGTCGCCGCCCCAGTTGTGCTGGTAGTCGGTGCGGGCTCCGGCGGGCGGGATGTAGTCGATGTCGATCAGGCCGAGGACTGCTGCGTATTCGAAGAGCACGGCGAGGGTGTAGCGGCCCTGGAGCAGCGGCCAGTCGTGGTGGCCGTCGTAGCCGAGGCTTCCGTACTGGGGGTCTTCCAGGTACAGCTTCCACAGGGCGCGTTCGCTGCGGGTGATGACGGGGTCCTGGCCGGCTCGGCGCATCTGCGCGAACAGGTCGTCCACGGTGATCCATTGGCCGGTGGTGCGGGTGGTGAGTGCCTGGCCGACGAGCTCGCGGCGAGGTCGGGCTGCGGTGAGCACGTTGGCGGCGCGCTGGCCTTTGATTTCCTCGATCCGGTTGAACTCGTCCAGCAGGGTGTTCTTCAGCCAGCGCTGCCACAGGGCGGCGATGGTCTCGTGTGCGGGCTTGGCGAGTGCGGTTCGGCCGCGCGGGGTCAGCGTGAGCCTGCCGGCAGCGAGGGTTGCCAGGCCGCCGGCCTGGAGGAGCAGGGGCCAGGCGAAGGCGGCGATGGCCTCGTG
The DNA here is from genome assembly GCF_044757675.1 of Kitasatospora sp. NPDC091257. Lineage (NCBI taxonomy): Bacteria > Bacillati > Actinomycetota > Actinomycetes > Kitasatosporales > Streptomycetaceae > Kitasatospora > Kitasatospora sp. NPDC091257. Next base: position 14,621 of record NZ_JBIVVI010000053.1, on the reverse strand, counting down.
TTCGTAGAAGTCGCCGCCGTCGAGGACTTCGGTGATCGCGGCGACGGTGGCCGCGCTGGGCCTGCGGGTCTTCTCGCTGCAGCGGAGCTTGCCCGTGGCGCACAGCTGGAGCAAGGCGGCCAGGTTGGCCTGCGCCTCGTGTTCGGTGGCGCGGATCCGGCGCTCTTTCTCCTGTCGGTCATCGAGCTGGTGATCGATGCTCACAACTGCCCCATCGCGACGGTGTAGTGGAAGCCGTCCGGGCCACAGGACCGTTCCAGGGTGCGGACGATGTTCCGGGCCTCGTCGTGCGGCCCGGAGACGTAGAACGGCTTGCCCTCGCGGCCGAAGTCGATCGCGGGCTCGTCGCCCCGCACAGGCCCGAGGTAAGGGGCGGTGTCCGCGAAGCCTGGTGCAGGCGAGAAGCCGAGGGAACGCGCGTACGCGACCGCGCCGTGCACGATCGTGCGAGCCTGGTCGAGCTCGATGCTCAGCGGCGGCAGGTCGAATGCCGAGTAGTACCGGCGCAGGTACGCAGGGAGTGAGCCGGCTCCGATGACCTCCGGCTCAATGGTGTTCTTGACGCCCAGGCAGTGGACGTCCACCAGGAACCCGCACACCGTTACTCTGCTGGCCCGCTCCTGGCGGGCCACCAGTACCTGGGCGAAACCTGCCGTCTCCGGATTCTCGGCGGCATGCGGGTCGGCCTCCGCCCACGCGGGCGCGGCGGCCAGTCCCAGGCCGGCGCTCCAGCCCGCGTTCACCCAGCACCCGATCACCGGCCGATCGGCCGGGGCCATCCCTTCGGTCTGGCACTCGGCCGCCTGTCGCAGCAGAGCACTCGCCTGCGCGGGGCGCATGCCCAGGGCCCTCGCGATCTGCTTCGGCCCGCTCCCGGCTGCCCGCAGTTCCAAGACCCTGGCCAGGACATCGTCGCTCTCTATCACCCGGGCATTGTCCATCAACCCCGGACACCGGAGCGCCCACCCCTGGTCGTTCAACCCGAACGGCTGGCGCATCCCCCAAACCGCCTCCGCCGCCCTGGCGTTGACAGTACGCTGAGGCGTTCCAGGTCCGGCTTCCCGTCATGGGTCGCCCCGCTCGTCTCAACCAGTCTGCTTCGTCCGGCCGCGGTCACTGGCGGGCCACCGGGCGGTAGCCGTTCCCGGCGAGCCAGGCCCGCGCCCGGCCGCGCTGCCGCTCCTCGGCGAACAGGTGGAACCGGCGCAGCTCGTCCTCACGGCGGGCCAGGACGTCCTTGAAGCGGCGGAACGCCCCGCGGCCGGAGATCGCGATCTTCAGGCGATCCGCGAAATCGGCGTCACCGATCGTGGCGATGAACAGCTCCATGTCCCGGTAGCCGTCCCGGGAACCCTCGCACCACACCGGCAGCCACCGCTCGGGGTCCTCGTCGTCGTCCTCCCACTGCTCGCCGGAGTCGGCCTGCTGGGGCCAGCAGTCACCGGTGGTCAGGTCGATCCGGCCACCGCCGAAGACCGGGTCGCCTTCCAGCAGCCCGGACAACTCCTCCAGATCCACCGGCAGTGGCCTGAGCTGTGGCACCGGGCCGCGCCCCAGGGCAGCCTCGGCCTGCCGAGCCAGCTCCGCATCACCCTCCCAGTCGCGCTCACCGAGCCGGGCAATGCACTGGAGGGCCAGTTCCGCAGCCCCCGGAACCCCCGCGATCACCGCGTCGCCGACGGCATCCCCGACCTGCTGCAGAACCTCGGCCACCGGCTGCCCGGACAGCAGCGCGACCAGCGCCGTCCCGTCGCCTGCGTGCCGCGCCGCGCGCAGCCGCCGCAGACTTTCCTCGCTCCACGTACCCGTCATGGAGAGCACGGTAGCGGCGCACTCGCTCCGGCGGACGCCAGGTCCGCGTTCAGGGAACGGGCGCATCCGCCATCTGCTCTCGGATATGCGCGACGTGGTGGGATGGGGCGCATGGGCACGAACACGGTCTCCCCGGACGAGCTCGCCGCGCTGGTGGACAGGCTGCGGTGGGACAAGCGCCGCCACCCCTACCACGGGCGGGGCGAGTACCAGGCAACCGCCCACCAGGTACTGGAGACGGCGACCGCGCTGGTCGACACCGGCCTGGCCGGCACGGTCGTACGGACGCTGCGCACCGCCGTGAACCGGATCACCCGCGCGCTGATGTACCTCGACGACTCCTCAGGCATCGTCGGCGACGCGCTCCAAGGACTCATCGACCTCTACGCCCGCGCGCTGGAGCAAGCCCCACCCGCCAACCCCAAGACACTCGCGTCATGGCTGGTCGCGGCGCAGTTCGACGGCCCCGGCTGGCCCCGCATCCACCTGCGCGCCTTCGCCCCCGCCCTCGGCGAACCGGGCATCGCTGAGATCACCGCCCAGGTCCAGGCCCGCGCCGCCACCGCCGCTCCGGACTCGTGGAGCGCCCAGTTCGCCGTCCGCGACTTCCGCGAGCAGCTCGCCGAGCTCACCGGCGACGTCGACCACTACATCGCCGTCCTCGCCGAGGACCTGAAGAGCCCGGACCAGTACCGCAAGATCGCACGCGCCCTGCTCGACGCCGACCGCCCGGCCGAGGCCATCGACTGGGCCAAGCGCGGACTGGCCCACCACCCCGGCAACCCCTACAGCGACAGGCTCCGCGGCCTGCTCGTCGACCTCCTCATCGATGAGGACCAGGTCGCTACCGCGCTCCAGGTGCGCGTCACCGAGTTCAACCGGCACCCCGTCGCCGCCACCTTCCGAGCCCTGGCCGCCACGTGCGACCGCGTCGGTGACACCACGCCACTCGCAGCAGCCTTGGAGACACTGCGCGCCCGGGCCACCCAGGAATCGCTCCGCCTGCGTGAACTCGTCCAGGCTCTGGGCACCGCCGGCCTGGACGAGGAGGCATGGTCCACCGCCGCCGCACACCCCGGCGAGGTCGGGGCACACCTGCTCCACTCCCTCGTCGAACGGCGCGAAGCGGCACACCCCGCCGAGGTGCTCGCCCCCTACCGCTTCCTGGTCCAGGCCCAGCTCGCCGACACCGGGAAGTACCGATACGACCGCGCCGTCGAACTGCTCCGCCGGCTGCGCGCCGCGCACACCACAGCAGGCGACCCCGAGGGCTTCACCCGCTACCTCGCCGAACTCCGCGCCGAGCACAAGCGCAGGACCGGCTTCATCGCCAAGCTCGACAAAGCCGGACTGACCCCCTGAGGTCCGCAGCCGGGTGGGGCCAGCTACCAGCCGCGCAGTTCCCTCCAGCTCCGCTCGAACGCCTCCAGACCGTCGCGGCCGAGCAGGTGCCGGTACCGACCGGTCGGGTGCAGGCACGAATCCGTGTCGCAGACCGCGGCCAGCTTCGCGAGGCGCTCGGCAAGCTCCGCCGGGTCGATCCGAAGTCGCTCGCACAGGCCGACGTGGACGGCCGCGATGGCCGAGCCGATCTCGTGCGATTCCTCGTCGTAGGTGCGCCAGTCCTGGCTCAGCACCCCGGCGAGGTGGTCCCAGCGCTCCGCGGCGTACTCGACCGCGTCCAGCAGCTCCACCGACGGCGGGCGCAGCGCCAGCGCCTGGAGTTCGGTCACCACGGCGCGGCCTGCGGTGGCGATGTCATGCAGGTCGTACTCGTAGCGACCGTCCGGGATCGCCCGCGCCTCGTCGACCAGCGCACGCAGCGGCTCCAGATCCTCGGCGCCCGGCGCACCGAGGCGGCCGGTGACCACCTCGAGATCGACGGCGAGCATGCGGTCACGCACGGCATGACGGGCGATCAGCGCGACGAGCTCCGCCACGTCGAGAGTCCTGGCAAGCGTACGGAAGCGCCGCTCCGCGGGATCCACGGTCCGCGCGTCAGGACGGGACTCGGGCAACGCGTTCCAGGTGAACCCGGCACGTACGGCAGCCAGAGCCGCCGCGATGGTATGTGGGCACAGCACGGTAGGACGGCTGTCGGGGCAGTCGCACTCACCCGTCAGGGCGCGACCCACGACGCCGACCCAGACCTGCCAGGTCTGGGTGCCGTCGACGACATCGGCGTTGGCTCCGCCGAAGCCGGGCTCCAAGTTGCGCACAGCGTCGGCGGTCAACAGCTTCTCGCCGCCGCTGTACGCCTTCGCAGACGCAGCAGGTCGGACGGTGTCGGTAGCGATGCTCACGGCCATGCCCATCATCCAATCCTGCCCGGCCGATCGCTGGGCATCGGGTCCACGAACGGGTGAGCCCCGCTTCGCCCGTGCCACGGCTGTGCCGAACCGGCGTACCTGGAATCGCCACCAGCGGAAACGGCCTACACCCTGTGGCTGTGCAAGTCGGGACGACAGGATTTGAACCTGCAACCCCTTGACCCCCGGCGCGCGCCACTTCGCGGCGGATTACTCATCCGGCCAATTTCCCTACGTTGTGGGGTAGCCGATCTCGGCGATGTCCTCAGCAAGGTCCGCGAGGATCAGCTCGGCGTTGAGGGCACGGACCACGTCATCGGTGAGCGGCCTCAGAGCACAGATATGCCGGACGGTATCCAGGTCGACCGGGACCTCGTAGTAGTCGGCGGCGAAGCTGGCGTACGCCTCCGGAGATCGGTCGGCGAGGAGCCGGAACAGCCAGTCGGCCCCGTCGGGGTCGACATGGCCCTCCGGGAAGTCGATCTCCCCCGTCTGCCAACTCTTGTCAGTCGTCCTACGCCACAGGCAGGCCGTCACCGTCGGAATGCCGTCGTCGTTGAACGCGGGTTCCTCCACGCACGACCGGAACTCTTCGGGAACAGAGTCCACCACGCCCGGCCACACTCCGTCCTCGGCATAGGGGCTCATCGGCGACTCGTGGTCAAAGCCCCGGACGTACACACCAGCCGGAGCGAAGACGATCGAGTACTCATCCCCCGAACCGTTACGCATCGACGCCAACTCCTCCGTCGGCGACCACCGCGTGTCAAAGGAGTAGTAGCGCGCAGACCAATCGGGACTGAGGATCGCATCCAGCATCGCCAAAGCCCGGCAGTGGTCCCGCAAGGTATCGGGATCGGGCAAAGAACAGGCGACATCGTTGACGGTCATGCCGACCATCCAAGCGGACCCCAGTGACAACCCGCATGGTCGCCGCCAAGCCGCCGCACAGGGGACATCGGCAACCAACCGGGACAGCGGCCCCATCCGGGTGGCGACGCCCTTCGAGGCACTGACGCGCCTCAGCCGGCGGCTGCGCCAAGGTAGAGGGCAGCCAGGCGGGGAAGGCGACGGTGCATCTCGTCAGCGTCGTCGAAGTCGAAGTCCTCCCCCATGTCGGAGTCCAGCTCCGTATCCAGATCCTGCCCGGCCCGATGGCGCTTCCACGCCTCGTGGAAGGCATCGGCGTCACCCGTGAGGCGCTCGAACGCGTAGCCGGCCGCGTAGTTCACGTCCTCGGCGGAGATCACGTAGTCGTCACCCCGGGCGGCGGCCTCGATCACTGCGGGGTAATCCGCCAGAGCGTCCGGGCGAGCGGTTACCAGCTCGCACCAGTCCCGCCCGAGGGCGACCAGGCCGGCCCGGAAGTCCATGAAGCTGTCATCCGAGCAGCCTCCCCCGATGAGATAGGCGGCAGCCCACACGTCCCAGCGGTACACGGCGCCGTGCACCTCGTCGAATCGCTCCTGATAGCCGAGGATCTCCTCCTGCGAGAGCCCCGCCAGCTGGTCGACCAACGCCTCGGCGAACGACTTACCATGCGGACCGCTGCTTTCGGACCGCGCTACCCCGATCACATTCCAGAACCCGTCGATGTCCATGGCCATCCACCCTTGCAGCAGGGTCCGACATGTGAGGTCTACCGTGTCCCGGATGACCCTCAATGCTCTGCAGCGAGCGCTCACCCTGCCCGGCGATCCCGTACTGCGACCGCTCCCGTGCCAGGTCGCCGTCCTCCTCGAAGAGTTGCAGGCCCCGCCCAGGCTCGCGGCCCATCTCCGGGCCGTCCACGATGTCGCCCACCAACTGGTCGTCTGGGTCGAACGGCACTACCCGCAGCTGGACTTCGACCGGCATGCCGTCCTCTTCGGCGCCGCCACCCACGACATCGGGAAGATCCTGCACCCCGAGGAGCTCTCCCGGCCCGGTTCCGCGCACGAGATGGCCGGGCGCGACCTGCTGATCGCCCGGGGCGTCACCGAGGAACTCGCCCGCTTCGCCCGCAGCCACGCATCGTGGAACGCCCCCGGCATCAGCACCGACGACCTGCTGGTAAGCCTCGCCGACAAGATCTGGAAGGGCAAGCGCGTCACTGATCTCGAACAACTGCTGATCGAGCGCATTGCCGAAGCCGGCCACCAGCAGCCGTGGGAGGCGTTCGCAGCACTCGACGATGTTCTCGACCACATCGCGCAGGATGCCGAACGCAGGCTGGCCTTCCAAGCTGAGCACCCGGTCGCGCCCGGCATCGGATGAGCCTTGTGAGAGTTCCGGAACTCGGCCGAGGCCTCCGACAGGCAGCAGGGTCCGCGAGGATCCGAGCTCTCCGCGAGCCGTCAGAAGTCGGGGGCCCGGTCGCGGTTTGTCAGGAGCGCGCGGAAGGACTCTCGTTCTGTCGGTAGTCCAGCTCGGCGCAGCCATGTGATCTTGTTACCGATGTTGCCCCAGCAATCGTCCTTGTCCGCGATGGCGCTGAGGAGTCGGTACTGAGCGTCGGTGAGGGCCGCCTCGCTGGCGTTGCCGTCGGGGAAGGCGCGCAGCAGGAGCGGTCCCCAGTCGCGTTCGACGGTGAAGTCGTTGGCCATGGGCATCAGTGCCAGGGCGGCGTCGAGGATTTCCTCCAGGGTGGTGGTGCGGGAGAGCAGGGCGTGGAGGAGGGTGAAGCGGAACCATCCGTCGAGTTGGGGCAGGGGTTCGGCGTCGAACCAGTGGTCCGCGGCATGCGGGTCCGACAGTGCCTCCAGAAGGATGGCAGTGGGACGCGGGTCGTCGGAGGGGAGCGGGGCGAGGGCGGCGCAGGCTCGGATCGCCGGATCCTGGTCGGTGAGCAGGTCGCTGGTGTCCTGCGCCCAGGCTACGAGGGTCAGAACGGCCACGGCGCGCTCGCGCCGGTTCCCGCTTGTGGTCAGGGTGATGCGCAGCCGAGCGGCTGCGTCGGGTATCCGGTCGCGGAGTTCGGGGGCCTTGAGAAGGTGGCCGGCAGCGCCGACAGCGGCCTCGCGAACCACGGGGTCGGGATCGCTCAGGTAGGGAGCCACCGCCTGGTGGATCGCAGGACGGGCGGCGCGGCAGGCAGCGATGTCGGCCGGGTCGTCGTACTCGGGATCCTGCTCGCGGTCGTCGTAGTAGCCGACCGCCTCGGCGATCTCGCCCAGCCACTCCAGTAGCGCGGCGCGAAGTGGGCGGGCCCGGTCGTCCCACGGGTACTCGCTCTCGTGCGCGGCCGAGGTGCGCGGATGGTCCAGGATGCCGGCCACGAACAGTGCGACCGGCGCGGTGCTGCTGTAGAGCGAGCCTTGGTGGAGGACCGACATCTGCAGCTGGCCCAGGGCATGGGCCTGGACCTCGGGGTCGTCGTCCAGCAGGCCGACCAGCAGCATGGGTGTGTCCTCGGCCGATCCGTACGCGTGGCTGAGCTCCGCCCAGGGCGTGTCGAGCAGGACGGCCTTGGGGTGCGGGACCGATTCGATGCCGGCGGGCGGCTCACCAGGAGTGATCACGGGCAGCAGTGTGGCGGATCGGGCTGACAACGGGACGAACGTTGGTGACGGAAGCCGAACGCTGGGCATCCCGGCAGTCGAGGGCGCCAGCCGAGCAGCCCGACTTCGGCACGTCTACAGGGCGATATCGCAGTACAGGCCGCACTGACCGGCGTCACGGGCGAGGCCGGCCAGCCGCTCCAGGAAGTCGGCTATCAGCTCCGCGTCCTGTCCCGCGCCGGCCTCGGTGAGCGTCCACCCGGACGCGGCCTCCTCCAGTCGGCCGCTGCCGGCCATCGCGAGCGCGTCACGAAGGCTGTCGGTAATCGACACGAGCCAGTGGCCCTCGTGCTGCGGATCGCTCAGCAGCTCGCAGAAGCGCGGGTCGGCTTCCACCTGCTCCTCGGGAACTCCCCTCAGGACCGCCTCGACCACACCGAGGAGGGCGTAGGGGTCAACGCCCTTAAGTCCGACCGTGCCGAACCGGTCGTCGGCCCGGCCGCCCTCGAAGATGCCCAAGGCCTGTGCGTCGTCGGCGGCCGCATAGTAGTCGTAGAGGTTTCCCATGGCTTGATCGTCCAGCCACCCCCGACAGCCGGTACGGGCGCCCAGGCTCAGTGGCCCGGCCCCTCACCCCCGTGTCAGCTGGCACGGACGCCTCCGTAGGCTCCCCGTGTAAGAGCCGGATGCCTGCCCTGGGCGCAGCACGTGTGGCGTTCCGTTCGCCGAAAGACGTAGCCGCGATGACCGGGTGCCCCTGCCAACTGACGTGCCCCATCCACCTCGTCCCAGTCCGGGTCTGGGCGGAGTCGTGACCACGGGCCGTGGTAGGCCGAGGTGTCAGCGGCTTGTCGTAGAGTCGCCGGCTGTGACGACGACCCTGATGACGTACGCGGGCACCACCGAGCCCACCGCATTTGTCACCCGCACCGGCGGGGTGCCGCTGGCCCCGGCCGGGACTTCGTGGCCTCAGTGCTCCATGTGCGACGGGCCGATGCAGTTCCTGGCGCAGGTGCTCCTCGACGATCTCGGCCGCCACGCCGGCCAGGGCGCCGTCGAGAGGCGGGACGTGCTCGCCCTGTTCATGTGCCAGAACGACCCGGGCATGTACGAGGAGTGGGACCCGCAGGCGGGCGGCAACCGCGCACTGCTGTTCCCTACGGCCGCACTCCAGCCGATCCCGGTGCCCGTGCTGGACGAGGACGACGACCAGGAGCCGGTTCTGCTCGGCGCGGTGAGCGCCGTCGCGTACGAGACTGCGTCCACCACGGCCGATTACGGCCAGGCCTACACGGAGTGGGCGAGGCAGCCGGGCCGAACTCCTCTTGACGTCCTGGGTCAGCTCGGCGGGCGGCCCGCGCGGCTGCAGAACGACGAGACCCCGGCCTGCCCGACCTGCGCACGGGAGATGAGGCTCGTCGTTCAGCTCGAGGAAGGACGGGACCACGCCACCGCAATGAACTTCGGAGGTCGTGGTGAGGCCTACGCCTTCGCGTGCGAGCCCTGCACACAGGCCGTGTTCCTGTGGCAGTGCTGACCCCAGCAATCTTCTGCCCCCAGCCGGAGAGCCAGACCGCGCTCGAGCAACTACGCGCGCACCTCGGGGAACCGGAGTCCTGGGGTTGGGCCAGGCCCGCAATCTGGGATGCCAGTGAGCGGTACCTCGGTTTCCGGCTGCCGACCGACTTCAAGGCGTTCCTCGATCTGTACGGCCCTGGCTCGGTGGACGGTTATCTGACGATCGACCGGCCGATGGAAAGCACGCCGGCCGAGCTGGAGCGCTACTGGGGACCCCCACCTGAACGCCCAGCCTGGTACGGCGAAATCGCCGAGGACTGGTGGGAGGTCGATGAGTCCGACGTCCGATCAGGCGTTCTACTGCTGTGGGGAAGCGACGAGCACGGCAGTCGGTACTTCTTCCGCGCGGTCGAGGACGATCCCGCCGAGTGGCGGATCATCATCAGCAGTGACGAGGGCGAGTGGTTCGAGACCGCCGGGACGTTCACCGAGTTCCTGGTGCGCTGCTTTCACCGGACCGACCGTCCCGACTTCATGGACTCCAGCTGGCCGAGGCCCGGCGCGCGCTACGAGGCCCGTGCATGACCCCACATTCAGCGTCCCGGGCCACTGCCTCCTGCGTCGGCGGCGCATGCGCCGCCGTACGCTGCCCGCCTGAGCACGAAGCACTCCCCCGTCGTCTGCGCCTGCTGCGGCGCTGGGTCAGTAGCGCAATGCAGAATCTGAGGCCTTGCTGGCGGCCACTGACGTGCGGCCAGCGGACGATCCGGTGGCCGTGATCAGCTGGATCGACTTGTCCGACCCCCGGCTGATCAGATGCAAGTGACTTCTCCACAACGCGCCCCGATGGCTGCCTTCCTCAAACGTCATTGGATCGACTACGTCGCCAGCCGCCGCCACGCGCCGCGGAACTGGCTCCAGCTCCAACACTCACCGGCATATCGCATGTCCGGAGCAAGCGCTCTGCGCCGGTACGGCCGTCATCTACCGGGAGCCTGCTTCTTGGCTTCGACAAGATGGCGGAGACGTCGGATCTCGCCGATCAAGCGGGGGATGTCCTGACGGACGTTGGCAATGAAGTTGGCGTTCTCGTCCCACCGCTCGTCTGCGACGTCGACGTACCGAGGCTGCTGGACGAGCGTGGCGGCCACGACGTGGTGGTGATCGAAGTCCGGCCAGCGTTCCCCGAGACCGGTGTCAGCGACGGTGCTGATGGCCACGAGGCTCATGGCGAATTCGTCGTCGAGTTGTCGCACGTGCCAGGGACCTGGGGTCGCGGCGTCAGCGGTCCTCGATATCGGCGACGTCTTCATCGGTCAGCGGCTCGGGAGTGTTCATCAGGCCGGCAGTTCCTTGTGCTCGATCAGCTCGCCACATTCGTAGCGGCTCCGGCGAGGATCGAGAGGGCGACGAGGGCAGGATTCGAACCTGCGTCCACCCGGGATCAGAGCCGGGCGCTCCTCCGCAGAGCTTCCTCGTCGCCGAGTTGATCATTGCGGGAGCCAACGCGTGGGTCAACTGGTTTGTCGCGGAACGCGAAACAGCGGGCACGGGCGGCCGGACCGGCGCTACAGCCACTCCTGCGCGGCGGCGCGCTTGCCTTTGCCCGAGAAGATCCCAGCCGACCGGAGGGCGCTCGCCATGAGGGGATCGGCGACGGCAACCCCATGCACAAGCTCGGGCGTCCGACGGAAGGCGACGGCCTTGGCTGCTGGCCTGGGGGCGGTCCAGGCACCGGCCACCGGGTCCACGCCGTGTCGCGCGCAGGCCGCCTCGACCAGCGAGCGCGGGCACTCCTTCTCGCCCCGCAGTGCTTCCCAGGGCAGCGGCAGCTCTGCCCAAACGTAAGTGTCCGGATGCAGCCCGCCACCGCTCATGCGGTGCCAGTACGCCACATCGGCCGCCATCAGGCGGGGCACCTTGCCGGGGCAGATCCGGTCCAGGACCTCCACCCGACCCAGCTCGGTCAGCAGCGCCAACCAGTGCGCCCGCGCTGTGTTCCACGCCTGCGCGGCCTGGTTCCACGTCGACGAGTCGTTGCCCCGGCGCACGATCATGGTGTCGCGCTCCAGAGGGCAGCGCCCCCAGGCGTCCTCCAGCAGCTCGGCCACCTCCCGTAGAAAGCGGGTCCAGTGTGCCAACAGCTGAGTGAGGCCCTCGTCGGACAATCTCTCGAGTACTTCGGCCGTCGGATGCACATGCGCGATCGCGTACCAACGGGTCTGCTCGGGGTGTGCCTGAAGTCGCCGGAACAGGGCGTCAGCGACTTCGTCGTACACCTGCCTCTGCTTGCCGTTAGTGAAGATGCTCCTCATGTAGCTTCGTGCGGTGACGTACGCGACGAAGGCCGCGGTGTCCGGGTCGGCGGCGAACAGTTCGTACGGCAGCGTGTGGGCGAGTGCGCCCTTACCGGTGATGGTGACCTCGCGACGGCGCTGCTCGTGGATGAGCCGGCTCATTTTGGCCTCCATCCGGCACAACAGCCGGAAGCGCTTGTTGTACTGGCGCTTGGATATCTCGCCCAGTCCGGCCTCCGCGCGCTCGGCTCGGTCGAGACGGTCCCTGCCGAAGTCGTTGTGCCCATAGGCGCGACGGATCTCCTCCCCCGCGCGGCGGATTACCGCCTCGATCTGCTCGGGATCATCCCCAGCGCCGTCCGGGAGGTCCGGCACGCTCGTGAACAGGCTTGCCGCGCGGGCGAGCTGGCGCTGTGCGCCGACAGGTCGGGCGAAGCCCTCCAACATGGAGGTGTAGCCGTGCCACAGCCTGCGCAGTGAGTGCTCAGTGGCTTTGGTGAGAGCTGCCTCGGTGGCCGGGTCGAGGTGAGTTCCCTGGGCCGCGTACAGGTCTTGGATGAGCTGGGCCACGTCCTCCGGACGCTTGCGCAGCTTCAGAGAGGCGTGCAGCTCACTGAGCAGCTGTTCGACGGCAGGCGACGGCATGCGCCTCACCCTGTCATCACCAACATCGAACCTCCACCCATTATCCGGCCCGAGGCCTGAGGCGGAGGACCGCTGCCCGCGGTGCCGCAGGGTACGGGCCGGGGAGCAATGTCCGCTCCCAAGCGCCGCTGGTGGCGCCGCCCTGAACCCTCGACACCCTGAACGTTCCGCTGAGCCGGACGTACGCGGCTTCACGGCCAGCAGGCGTTGTCAGAGGTGCGTACTGATGACCGCTAAGCTCCCCCGCCATGTCCAAAGCCCATGAGTACACCTGTTCCTGCCGCCAGGGCCGCCACCACGGGCCGGAAACGCTCTCTCGCCGACGGGCAAAAACGGCCTGGAGTACTTTCCGTGCTCGGCCTACGGACAGTCACCGACCCACCCCGGCCAGGGCACCCGTCACGCGCCGAGGACTAAGCGTTTTCCGTGGCGGGCATCTGACGTCGCGCCAGGAGCGCCGCCCTTCGATAAAGACAGCTGCGGCTGTCTTCATCGCCGCCCAACTCGCCCGGCGACTAGGCAGCTACTGGACCTGCCGACGTGCACTTGATCGATGGCAGACGCGTCAAGTGCGAACCCGCCGACCGGGATCGCCGATCGCGGAGAGCAACCATCCAATCCATTGTAGTGATCGACAAATCAGACACAAAGGAGAAATGGGGCATTCAGTCACGGCGCGGGCACCGAACAGTCCCCAGTCCCGCCGTCGAACCGTGAAAACCGTGAGACGAATGTGAGAGGCAGGCCCCAGAGCACGCCGAAGGCCGCTTCCCCCGAAGGAGAAAACGGCCTCTGACCTGCGACAATGGAGCGAACTCCAGTCGGGACGACAGGATTTGAACCTGCGACCCCTTGACCCCCAGCGGTCGAACGAGTGTCTGACTTATGTTCACCCGTCCGAATCTCGCAGGTCAGGGCCCATCTCGTCTGCTCCGTATGACATCTGATGCCGCCCCATGACGCCCCATCCGCGAGAGGCGTGTGAGAGGCGGTGCACGAGAGCCGCGCCGGACGTGACGTTCCTCACAACCTGATTGCAGCCTCGTTCGCTCGGGTGATGCGACCAAATCCTCTGATTCTTTTGCCTGGCAGATTCTGCTGGTCGCCGAATTCGCGAGGTCCCCGAAAACGGTCGGTACTTTTGCTGGTCCGGCAGGACTCGAACCTGCGGCACACCGCTTTGGAGACGGCTGCTCTTCCAACTGAGCTACGGGCCAGTGCGTTGCCGAGGAATCGAACCTCGCTATCCCTAAGGGAGCAGGGGTTACAGCCCCGCTTGCGTCCCAGCGCTCAACGCTTGGTGATGCACCGATCGTAGGAGGCTGCAGTGGGCAGCGCGAGCGAATATCGAAGCGGTCAACCGCTGTACCAGAGTGTCCAATCCCGGTAAAACGAAATCATTCATCACCAGTCAGCGGCGCGGTTACGGTGGGCGCCCAACCGTATGACCGAGGAGAGCACGCGATGTCCCAGGCGAAGACCGTGACGCTGTGGCGTCCGGCCGGCCCGCAGGAGCTGGCTCTGGTCGAGGCGTCGGGCTGGCGGACCTGGCCGCCTCGCCTACCCGAGCAGCCGATCTTCTACCCGGTGCTGAACGAGGACTATGCGATCCGGATCGCGCGGGACTGGAACGTGCCCGCCGCGAACGTCGGCTACGTCACCAGGTTCGAGGTCGACGCCGCCTTCGCCGCTCGCTACCCGGTCCAGCAGGCCGGCGGACGCACGATCCTCGAGCTGTGGGTGCCGGCGGAGGAGTTGGACGAGTTCAACCGGCACATCGTCGGCCGCATCGAGGTGGTGCACGAGTTCCGGCCGCAGCCCCACATGGAGGCGAGCCTGTGATGGTCTTCCGCTGTGTGCGCTGCAACCAGCCCCTGACCGAGTCATTGACGCTGCTCGCGCCGTTCCCGACGCGGCCCGAGCCGGTGGAGCAGCAGATCGCGCCCTCCACCGTGCCGCGCGGCTGCTACGCCATCGACCCGGAGCCGTTCGGCGCACCGTTCGTCCCGCAAGAAAGAGCTGCGCGCCAAGGCCCGCACGGCCGCCGTCGCAGCCGCACGGGAGAAGGCCGCACTCTACGCGGAGGCGGCCGGAGCCCGACTCGGCCCGGTCATCCACATCAAGGACATCGACTCCGACCAACTGCAGAACAGCTACCGCAGCCACCGCTCCAGCAGCGACGGCAGCGGGGACGGCGACCTCACCCCCGGCAAGATCAGCGTCTCAGCAGGAGTGGTCCTCGGCCTCTCCCTCATCAACGGCTGACCACGCACACTCAGCCCCTGATCCGATCACCGGCCAACGATCGTAGGTAGCCCACAGCGGTCCTTTCGGCGGGTTGCCGCTGCCCGGTGGCGGGCCGCGGAGATTCCACCCTCTGAGCAGGAAAACGTCGGAATCTGCTGCAGTACTAGGCTGGCTATCCCCTGACAGGGAAGCAGTAGTGGGGACTTCGGCGGCTTGCGTCGATGACGGACGTCCGGTCCTCCCGAGCGACAGGAGCCTGTGTCGTGGCCAGTGGGACGCCGGATGAGAAGCCCCAGGAGTGGACCCCTCCGCCC
>NZ_JBIVVI010000052.1:0-16188 GCF_044757675.1 Kitasatospora sp. NPDC091257 | reverse complement strand
GAGTCCGGCCCCTCAGTGCCTACGGGCTGATCAGGCCTCGCCGCCGGCGGCACCCGGGTCGGCCGCGGCCACGTCCAGCAGCTGGTAGCGGTCGATCGCGTCCTTCAGCGCCGAGCGGTCGATCTTGCCCTGCTTGGCGAGCTCGGTGAGCACCCCCAGGACGACCGACTGCGCGTCGATGTGGAAGAAGCGACGGGCCGCGCCACGGGTGTCGGCGAAGCCGAAGCCGTCGGCGCCCAGCGACTGGTACTGACCCGGCACCCAGCGGGCGATCTGGTCCGGCACCGCGCGCATCCAGTCGGACACCGCGACGACCGGGCCCTCGGCGCCCTGGAGCTTCTGGGTGACGTACGGCACGCGCTGCTGCTCCTCGGGGTGCAGCAGGTTGAACTCCTCGGCCTCCACCGCGTCGCGGCGCAGCTCGTTCCAGGAGGTCGCGGACCAGACGTCGGCCTTGACGTTCCACTCCTCGGCGAGGATGCGCTGGGCCTCCAGGGCCCACGGCACGGCCACGCCGGAGGCGAGGATCTGGGCAGGGATCTGGCCGGCGGTGCCCGGCGCGTACTTGTGCAGACCCTTGAGGATGCCCTCGACGTCCACGTTCTCGGGCTCGGCCGGCATCTTGATCGGCTCGTTGTAGACGGTCATGTAGTAGAACACGTCCTCGCCGTGCGGGTGCTCGGCGCTGGAGCCGTACATCCGCCGCAGACCGTCCTGGACGATGTGCGCGATCTCGAAGCCGTACGCCGGGTCGTACGCGACGACACCCGGGTTGGTCGAGGCCAGCAGGTGCGAGTGGCCGTCGGCGTGCTGCAGGCCCTCACCGGTCAGCGTGGTGCGGCCGGCGGTGGCGCCGATCACGAAGCCGCGGGCCAGCTGGTCGGCCATCTGCCAGAACTGGTCGCCGGTGCGCTGGAACCCGAACATCGAGTAGAAGACGTACACCGGGATCAGCGGCTCGCCGTGGGTGGCGTAGGACGAGCCGGCGGCGATCAGCGAGGCGGTGCAGCCCGCCTCGGAGATGCCGTCGTGCAGCATCTGGCCGGTCGGCGACTCCTTGTAGGCGAGGAGGAGGTCCCGGTCGACCGACTCGTAGGTCTGGCCGAGCGGGTTGTAGATCTTCGCCGACGGGAAGAGCGAGTCCATGCCGAAGGTGCGGTACTCGTCCGGCGCGATCGGCACGAAGCGGTTGCCGATGCCCTTGTCCCGCATGAGGTCCTTGAGCACCCGGACGAACGCCATGGTGGTGGCGATGGTCTGGTTGCCGGAACCCTTCTTGACCGCCTTGTACGCGTCGTCGCCGGGCAGCTCCAGCTTCCGCGGGCGGACCTTGCGGGTCGGCACGTAGCCGCCCAGCTCCTCCCGGCGGTCGTGCATGTACTGGATCTCCTCCGAGTCGCGACCCGGGTGGTAGTAGGGCGGGTAGCCCTCCTCCAGCTGCTTGTCGGTGATCGGCAGGTGCAGCCGGTCGCGGAAGCGCTTCAGGTCCTCGACCGTCAGCTTCTTCATCTGGTGGGTGGCGTTGCGGCCCTCGAAGTTGGGGCCCAGCGTCCAGCCCTTGACCGTCTGGGCGAGGATGACCGTCGGCTGGCCCTTGTGCTCGCGGGCCGCCTTGAACGCCGCGTAGATCTTCTTGTGGTCGTGGCCGCCGCGACCCAGGTGCTGGATCTGCTGGTCGGTCATGTTCTCGACCATGGCGCGCAGGCGCAGGTCGCCGCCGAAGAAGTGCTCGCGGATGTACTGGCCGGTCTCGGTGGCGTAGGTCTGGAACTGGCCGTCCACCGTGGTGTTCAGCTTGTTGACCAGGACGCCGTCGCGGTCCTGCGCGAGCAGCGGGTCCCAGCTGCGGTCCCAGACCAGCTTGATCACGTTCCAGCCGGCGCCCCGGAACTGGGACTCCAGCTCCTGGATGATCTTGCCGTTGCCGCGGACCGGGCCGTCCAGGCGCTGCAGGTTGCAGTTGACCACGAAGGTCAGGTTGTCCAGGCCCTCGCGGGCGGCCAGCGACAGCTGGCCGAGCGACTCGGGCTCGTCCATCTCGCCGTCGCCGAGGAAGGCGTAGACCTGCGAGTCGGAGGTGTCCTTGATCCCGCGGTGCTCCAGGTAGCGGTTCATCCGGGCCTGGTAGATCGCGCCGAGCGGGCCGAGGCCCATCGAGACGGTCGGGAACTCCCAGAAGTCCGGCATCAGCCGCGGGTGCGGGTAGCTGGAGAGGCCGTACGGGGCCTTCGACTTCTCCTGGCGGAACGCGTCGAGCTGCTGCTCGGTGAGCCGGTCCAGCAGGAAGGCGCGGGCGTAGATGCCGGGGGAGGCGTGGCCCTGGAAGAAGACCTGGTCGCCGGACTCGCCCTCGCCGTCCTTGCCGCGGAAGAAGTAGTTGAAGCCGACGTCGTACAGAGACGCGGAGGAGGCGAAGGTGGCGATGTGGCCACCGACGCCGATGCCCGGGCGCTGCGCCCGGGAGACCATGACGGCCGCGTTCCACCGGGTCGCGTTGAGGATCTTCCGCTCGATCTCCTCGTTGCCGGGGAAGAACGGTTCGTCCTTGGTCGCGATGGTGTTGACGTAGTCCGTGCTGCGCATCTCGGGCACGGCGACACGCTTCTCGCGGGCGCGCTCGATCAGCCGCAGCATCAGGTAACGGGCACGCTCACGCCCCCGCTCGTCGATGGCCGCATCGAGCGACTCCAGCCATTCCGCGGTCTCCTCGGGATCGAAGTCCGGGACCTGACTCGGAAGGCCGCCAATGATGATCGGGTTGCGATCGGATCCGGAAGCCACGCTGTTCCTTCACTGTCGGTCGAAACTGAGGTGTGTCGCGCCGCCTCCATCGTGCTACCGCGCTCGGAGATCCGTCATCTCTACCGATCGGTAACCGGTCCGCCCGGCGGGCGGCCCGGTCTGGCGGCGTGCGGTGCGGGCGTCTTCGTCCGCTCCGCACACCCCCGGGTGTTACGAAAAGAGGTGGTCCGACCTGGTGTCCCGTCCGCCCGATGGCGGGCGGCCGGGGTGAGGGCCAACAGGAGACTCTACGCCCGCGCACGCGCGGACCCGAATGCCGTTCGCATCTCGGGCGTGCGTACGGCCTGTGGGCCGGGACCACCCGAAGCATCCTTGGACCATGCAGAAAAGGGCAAATCGGTGTGATTCCCGCCACCTCGCGCGGCGTGTCCCCCTGCGACACGTCAACCTTTGGAGGGGATCGGGGGTCGGGTACTTGCGCGAACCGCCGCGCCCGTGTGGACTACGGCCACAGCCTCGGCATGGATGCCGGGCCGAATACTGGAGGTTATTCCCGTGAGCGCGACCGCGGACCCCGCGGACAAGTCCAACCCGGCGACCCGTCTCGGCTTCGAAGAGGGCCAGATCATCCAGGAGCTGGGGTACGACGACGACACTGACCAGGAGCTCCGCGAGGGAATCGAGGAGCTCATCGGGACGGATCTCGTCGACGAGGACTACGACGACGTCGCCGACGCCGTTCTGCTGTGGCACCGCGACGACGACGGGGACCTCACCGACGCCCTCGTCGACGCGCTGGAGTACCTCGCTGAAGGCGGCCTGATCTGGCTGATGACGCCCAAGACCGGGCGGGACGGCCACATCGAGGCCTCCGACATCAGCGACGCGGCCAAGACCGCGGGCCTCTCCCAGACCAGCTCGATCAACATCGTCAAGGACTGGGCGGCCACCAGGCTCGCGACCAAGTCCACGGCGAAGGGCGCCAAGCGCTGAGTGGTCTCTGAAGCACATCGGGCGGGCCCCGCCGGAGGAATCCCTCCGGCGGGGCCCGCCGCATGTGCGCCGCCGCGGAGGCCGGTTCCGGGCCCCGCGCCGGCGCCCCGGGCCCGCCCGCCGGGGCGTTCGCGGACGGCGAACGCGGCGGGCCGCGGCCACCCGCCTCATCCGTTCGGCGCAACGGCCGTAAACGAATGCGAGGATGTGGCCCGCCGCGCCCGCCGCGCGGCGCGGTCGCGTCAGAAAGGTCCCGCTCATGGCCATCGAGGTCGGCACCCCGGCTCCGGACTTCGAGCTCAACAACCAGCACGGCGAGGCCGTCCGGCTCTCCGACTTCCGCGGCCGGCGGAACGTCGTCCTGGTCTTCTACCCGTTCGCCTTCACCGGCGTGTGCACGGGCGAGCTGGGCGCGATCCAGCGGGAGCTGGCGGGCCTGCAGAACGACACCGTGCAGGTGCTCGGCCTCTCCTGCGACTCGCAGTTCTCCCAGCGGGTCCTCGCCGACCGGGAGGGCCTGGAGTTCCCGCTGCTGGCCGACTTCTGGCCGCACGGCGAGGTCACCCGGGCCTACGGCGTCCTCGACGAGGAGCGGGGCTGCCCGCTGCGCGGCACCTTCGTGATCGACACCACGGGCACGGTGCGCTGGAGCGTCGTCAACGGCCTCCCGGACGCCCGGGACGAGCAGGAGTACCTGAAGGTCCTCGCGGCGCTCTGAGACCCCCGCCCGGGCCCCGCACGCGCCTCGGCCGGGTCGCGGGCGCCCCGCGGCACCCGCCGGCCGAGTGCCCCGGGGCCGTGTCCGGCCTGATCAGGGGTGCGGACGGGAACCCCGTACTACGCTCGGGCCGTTGGCGGGGTGGGACGCGGGAGCCGATGGGCCTCCCGCCGCCCCGGACCGCACCACCGGGGGCACCACTGGACGTGCCTCCCGATTCTTGGAGGACTAGTGGGAGTCAGCCTCAGCAAGGGCGGCAACGTCTCGCTCACCAAGGAGGCACCGGGCCTCACCGCCGTGGTCGTCGGCCTGGGCTGGGACGTCCGGACCACCACCGGCGCGGACTTCGACCTGGACGCCAGCGCCCTGCTGTGCAACGCCCAGGGCAAGGTCACCTCGGACGGGAACTTCGTGTTCTTCAACAACCTGAAGAGCCCGGACGGCTCGGTCGAGCACACCGGCGACAACCTGACCGGCGAGGGCGAGGGCGACGACGAGGCGATCAAGGTCAACCTGGCCGGCGTGCCGGTGGACGTCGAGAAGATCGTCTTCCCGGTGTCGATCTACGACGCCGAGACCCGCGGCCAGAACTTCGGCCAGGTGCGCAACGCGTTCATCCGTGTGGTGAACCAGGCCGACAACACGGAGCTGGCCCGCTACGACCTCTCCGAGGACGCCTCCACCGAGACCGCGATGGTCTTCGGCGAGCTGTACCGCA
Organism: Kitasatospora sp. NPDC091257; assembly: GCF_044757675.1. Classification (NCBI taxonomy): domain Bacteria; kingdom Bacillati; phylum Actinomycetota; class Actinomycetes; order Kitasatosporales; family Streptomycetaceae; genus Kitasatospora; species Kitasatospora sp. NPDC091257. The sequence continues at coordinate 11,017 of NZ_JBIVVI010000052.1, read as the reverse complement.
ACGGCGTGGAGTGGAAGTTCCGCGCCATCGGCCAGGGCTACGCCTCCGGTCTGCGCGGCATCGCGCAGGACTTCGGCGTCAACGTCTGAGCCCGCGCCGGCGCCCTGCGGCGCGGGCTGCGCGCCGTTCTCCCGGGGCGGCCCCGGACCTCCGAGGTCCGGGGCCGCCCCGGCTTCGTCCGGCCCGGTGCCGCGGCGGTTCCTCGCACTGCGAGGATGTGAGTTCAGGAAGTTCAGCCGACCAGAACCGGTCGGCCGGGGCCGCGGGGGACTACACCTGGAAGGCGCCCCGGGAGAAGCAAGGGAGGAAGAACGTCATGGTGGTCACGCTCGCCAAGGGTGGCAACGTCTCGCTCACCAAGGCCGCGCCGAACCTGACACAGGTCCAGATCGGCCTCGGCTGGTCCGCCCGTTCGACCACGGGCGCCCCGTTCGACCTCGACGCGAGCGCCCTGATCTGCGGTGGCGGGCGAGTGCTCGGTGACGAGTACTTCGTCTTCTACAACAACCTCAAGAGCCCCGAGGGCTCGGTGGAGCACCAGGGCGACAACCTCACCGGCGGCGACGAAACGGGTGACGACGAGGTGGTCCTGGTCAGCCTGGACCTCGTCCCGGCACAGGCCGACAAGGTGATCTTCGCGGTCTCGATCTACGAGGCCGAGGCGCGGCTCCAGAACTTCGGTCAGGTCCGCAACGCCTACATCCGGGTCGTCAACTCGGTCGACGGCCAGGAGATCGCCCGCTACGACCTGTCCGAGGACGCGTCCAGCGAGACCGCGATGATCTTCGGTGAGCTGTACCGCTACGCGGGCGAGTGGAAGTTCCGCGCAGTGGGCCAGGGGTACGCCTCCGGCCTGCGTGGCATCGCGCTCGACTTCGGCGTGAACGTACAGTAAAGGCGGAAATCGGACTTGTCGCACCCGACCCGATCATGAGAACAGAGGGCAGTGCGGGGGTGACCTGACCGGGCCGGGCCCGGTCAGGACGTCTCGGGGACGAGGCCGCCCCCGGCACGGCCAGAACCCGAAAGGTAGCCAACTCCCGTGTTCCTCCGCACATTCGGCTGGTCGTTCGCGATCACCGCCATCGGCCTGATCGCGGCCGGACTGCTCTGGGGAGCCCAAGGCTTCGGCATCGTGCTGATCCTCTCCATCCTGGAGATCTCCCTGTCGTTCGACAACGCGGTGGTCAACGCCACGGTGTTGAAGCGGATGAACCCGTACTGGCAGAAGATCTTCCTGACCGTCGGTGTCCTCATCGCGGTCTTCGGCATGCGCCTGGTCTTCCCGCTGCTGGTCGTCGGCCTCACCGCGAAGCTCAGCCCCGCGACGGTCATCGACCTCGCGCTGCACTCCGAGAAGACCTACGAGGGCCTCACCTACGGCCAGTACCTGGAAGCGGCCAACCCGGCCATCGCGGCCTTCGGCGGCGTCTTCCTGCTGATGATCTTCCTCGACTTCATCTTCGAGGAGAAGGACTACAACTGGCTGGCCTGGATCGAGCGCCCGCTGGAGAAGGTCGGCAAGCTGGAGGCCTTCTCCACCGTCGTCGCCCTGGTCGCCCTGCTGCTCGCCTCCAACTTCTTCGCCGGGGAGCACGCGGAAACCGTTCTGCTCGCCGGTGTCCTCGGCCTGGTCACCTACCTCGCCGTCAACGGCCTCTCCTCGATCTTCGAGTCGGGGCTGGAGGCCGAGGAGGAGCGCGAGGAGGAGGCGGAGAAGGCCGGCAAGTCGATCGTCCAGGTCGGCGGCAAGGCCGCGTTCTTCCTCTTCCTCTACCTGGAGGTCCTGGACGCCTCGTTCTCCTTCGACGGCGTGGTCGGCGCGTTCGCCATCTCCAGTGACATCTTCCAGATCACCCTGGGCCTCGGCATCGGCGCGATGTACATCCGCTCGCTGACCGTGTTCCTGGTCCGCAAGGGCACCCTGGACGACTACGTCTACCTGGAGCACGGCGCGCACTACGCGATCGGCGCGCTGGCGGCGATCCTGCTGATCGGGATCAAGTACCACATCCCGGAGATCGTCACCGGGCTGATCGGCGTCGCCTTCATCGGGCTGGCGCTCGGCTCGTCGATCCTGCGCAACCGGCGCGAGGGCGCGGACGAGGAACCGGAGCTGGTCGGCACCGGAAAGTAGTCCGCAGGGCAAGCGAAACGGCCGCCTCCGGGATTTCCCGGGGGCGGCCGTTCCTCGTGGTCCGCGGTCGTGGCCGCGGGGTGCCGGGGTCAGCCGAGCTGCTGCTCGATCGCGCGCAGCTTGCGCTCCAGCGAGTCCAGCTTCGGCATCGACAGGGTGTCGTCGTCGGCCGTCAGGTCGATGGCCGAGCCGCTGCGGGACGACCCGGTGCCGGAGGAGGACGACGAGTACGAGGACGAGGAGTAGGAGGAGGACGAGTAGGACGAGGACGAGTACGAGGAGCCGACGGCGGCGCGGGGGCGGCGGCCGGCGTCCAGGGCGGCCGGCTCCGGCGAGTCGCCGGACAGGAGCGAGGCCGAGGTCGAGGTGGTGGCGTCGGATCCCGCGGCTAGGGCAGGCTCCGTAGCGCTCGGGCCGTCTCCGGCAGCCGTGAGGGCGGGAACCTGGCGGCCGCCGCGGGTCCGGGCGAGCATGCCGCCCTGCCGGGAGATGGCCTTCAGCTCGGCCCGCTCGCGGCGGTCGGCCGTACGGGCGCGGGCCTTGGCGTCCAGCTTCGCCTGGCGCTCCTCGCGCACCTCGTCGACCGCCTCGTCCAGGCTGCGGACGTTCTCCAGCAGCATCAGCGACCAGGCCGCGTAGGTCTCGCGCGGGGCGCGCAGCCAGCGGACGATGCGGATCTGCGGCAGCGGGCGCGGCACCAGGCCCTGCTCGCGCAGCGCGGCCTTGCGGGTCTGCTTCAGCGCCCGGTCGAACAGGATCGCCGCCGAGATCGACATGCCGGAGAAGAACTGCGGGGCGCCGTCGTGCGACACGCCGCGCGGGGCGTGCACCCAGTTGAACCAGGCCGAGGCGATCGCGAACACCCAGACCAGCAGGCGCGAACCGAGCGCGGCGTCACCGTGGCTGGCCTCGCGGACGGCGAGCACCGAGCAGAACATCGCGGCGCCGTCCAGACCGAACGGGACGAGGTACTCCCAGCCGCCGGACAGACCCAGGTTTTCCTTGCCGAAGCCGACCAGGCCGTGGAAGGAGAGGGCGGCCGCGACACCGGCGCAGCAGAACAGCAGCGTGTACGAGGAGATGCCGTAGATCATCTCCTTGCGCCGACGGCGCTCCTCGCTGCGCTCCCAGGAGTCGCCGGACTCGTCCTTCTTCGAGCTCTTGAATCGCAGCGTCGCCATCAGGACGGCGACGAACAGCAGGGCTGCGCCGCCGACGACGGTCCAGACCAGCTGTATGGAGGTCAGGTTCATTGCGGGTCGGGCCTCGGGTTTCCGCAGGGGACAGGATCACAGCGCGACACAGGCGGTCAGGGCCCGCCGAGCGGGAGCTGCCTGACGGTTCGTTCGTCGCCGCACGACGGGCCCGCCGCGCCCGCGCAGGGGCGGACGGGACACCTGTGCGGCTAGACGATATCGCGTCCGAAGGGGCGGCATGTTACGGGAGGGCGGCTTCCTCCCGCCAATCGACCCGCCGGTCGGGCCCGGTTGGGTAGAGGAGGGGGCGGACTGGGTATCCGACGGCCGGGCCGATGCCCGATCATTGGTCGGCGGACCGTCAGAACGCCTGACGGGAGCAGGGGGAGAGGACTGCATGGTCTCGATCTGGGAGTACCTGCGCGGGGACAAGAGCTACACCTTCGACAACCCCGGCGGTCAGCACAAGGTCATACTCACCAAGTCGGCCCCGCAGCACGCGATCACCGGGTCGGCCGCCACCACCGGCTACCTCTACGTCAACCTGCACTGGACGATGAGCGCCGGAGGCGCCGCCCGGCCGAGCACCCGGGAGTCCGTGAAGCGGTTCCTCAGCCCGCGGATCCTGCGGCCGCAGGACCCGGACTCGCCGCAGGGCACCGAGCCGACGAACGTCGACCTCGACCTGGCCTGCATGTACGAGCTCTCGGACGGGAGCACCGGCGTGGTGCAGCCGCTCGGCGGGCTCTTCGGAGACCTCCAGAACGCGCCGTACATCAAGCTCAGCGGCGACGACCAGTACGGGGCGCCGTCCGGCGAGACGATGTACGTCAACCTGGAGAAGAAGGACAAGTTCAAGCGGCTGCTGATCTTCGTCTACATCTACGACGGCACGCCGGCCTTCGAGCAGTCGCACGCGGTGGTCACGATCGTGCCGCAGACCGGGCCGCGGATCGAGATCAAGCTGGAGGAGCGGGCCCGGGCGGCGCGCTCCTGCGCGGTGGTGCTGATCGAGAACTCGGGGGACAACCAGCTGACGGTGCGCCGCGAGGTGCGGTACGTCAACGGGTTCCAGGCGGACATCGACCGGCTGTACGGCTTCGGGATGCAGTGGCAGCGCGGGTACAAGAGCGACTGACGGCGGTCGGCGGTCGGCGGTTCCATCGCGGTTCCATGGCAGTTCCATGGTGGGGCCGGGCCCGGGTCTCGGCGGGGCCGGGGCTGTCGGGCGGCCCCGCCGGGGACGTCAGCGGGGCTGGAACTGCGGGCCCTGCGGGGGCAGCGCGAACTCCTCGCCGGTGGAGGCCGGGGGCTGGGCCGTCGGCGGCTGCGGCGGGACGGGCGGCTGCTGGCCGGTGCCGGGCTGCGGGTAGCCGTAGCCGGCGGGGCGCTGCTGCTGCGGGACGGGCTGGTTCGGCTGGGGATAGCCGTAACCGCCCGGCTGCTGCTGGTAGGGCTGCTGGCCGGTGCCCGGCTGCGGGTAGCCGTAGCCGCCGGTGGGCTGCTGCTGGGGGTGGCCGTACGCCGGGCCGGTCTGCTGGGGGTAGCCGTAGCCGGTGCCGGGCTGGTGGCCCGGGGGTGCGGTGGGCGGCGGGGGCATGGTCGGCGGGGTCGCGGGCGGTGGCGGGGTCGCCGGTGCGGGCGAGGCGCTCGCGGCGGCGGTGGCCGGGGCCGGGGCGGTGGCCGGCGGCTGGGTGGGCGGCTGGGTCGGGGCGGGCGGCTGGGCCGGCGGCGACTGCGGGACGGCCGGGGCCAGCGTGAAGGTACCCGGCTCGGGGGTGGTCGAGCGCGGGTCCGGCATCGCGGTGCTGCGCGGGTCGAGAGTGCCGGACGGCGTGGTGGACACGGGCACCTGGGCGGGCACCTGGTCGGCCTCCGCCTCGTCGTCCACCATGATGCCGAAGTCGGTGGCGAGACCGATCAGCCCGGAGGTGTAGCCCTGGCCGATCGCCCGGAACTTCCAGGACCCGGACCGGCGGTACAGCTCGCCGGCGACCAGGGCGGTGACGTTCTCGGCGTCGTCGATCTCGAACTCGGCGAGCGCGGGCACGCCCTCGCCGGCCGTGGCGTCGAAGAGCAGCAGGCGCAGCCCCGGCACCGCGCGGAACGGTCCGCCCTCGGAGGAGCCGGCCAGCACCACCCGGTCCACCTCGGCGGGCAGCTTGCCCAGCTCGACCTCGATCGTGTCGATGATCTCGGCGCCGCCGGAGGTCTGCTGCTTGGGCAGGTGGCGGACCAGGCCGGAGGGGTGGCGGGGCTGGTTGTAGAAGACGAAGTCGGCGTCCGAGCGGACCTTGCCGGAGGCGCCGAGCAGCAGCGCCGACGCGTCCACGTCCGGCGCACCGGGCGTGGCGCTCCAGCGCAGCACGGCGCGGACCGCCGCCGCCGGCAGTGCGATGTTGGCGCCCTTGGCCATCACGTGCGTCATAGCCGACCATCCTGCCTGTTCGCCACCCCTTCGGACAACGTGACCGGACCGGTCCGTGCCGGGTCGGACTTTGCCAAGACTTGCGCTTTCCGAGGTTTGCCGCCGTCGTTTCCGGGGTTCGTCGCCGTTCCGCCCATGATCGTCCAAGTGGACCGGGATGTTCCGGGAGTTCAGTGCCGGGGAACCGGGACCGGCCGGATCCCGTCCGTACGATGGGCGGTCGAAAGGTCCCCGGGGTTTCGACGCAGGGGCGCCCGGCGGAGGCGCCCCGGGAACCAAGGCGCCCGGTCGGCCGGTTGACCAGGGTGTCGTCGGCAACCGGTCAGGGGCCGGTCCACTTCCTGGAGGAGAGCACCTTGCGCCATTTCGGCCACCTCGCCGAGGACGTACGCGGCCGGCTCTTCCTGGAACAGTCGCGCCCGTTCGACGTGCGGAGCGAGCCGACGGTGCTCGCCACCGCCCTCGGCGGCACCCTCTACAGCCCGGCCACCCGGCCCGCCCTGGCCGCCGACATCCGCAAACTCGCTGGTCGGGGCGTGGTGTCGATGGTGCTCTGCCTGGAGGACGCGATCGCCGACCACGAGGTGGACGCGGGCGAGCGGAACCTGGTCGAGCAACTGAATGACCTGGTCAAGGATTTCACCTCCTGTACACAGAGCCATCCCCTGCTCTTCATCAGGGTCCGCACTGCCACCCAGATCCTCGACCTGGCCCGGCGCCTCGGACCGGCCGTCGAACTGCTGAGCGGCTTCGTACTGCCGAAGTTCACCCCCGAGAACGGTGGCGAGTACCTGGCCGCGCTGGCCGCCGCCGAGGCCGCGAGCGGGCGGCGGCTGTTCGCCATGCCCGTCCTGGAGTCACCCGAACTCGCCCACCTGGAGACCAGGCGGGACCAGCTCTTCGGCATCGCCGACCTGCTCGCCGGCCACCGCGAGCGGGTGCTCGCCGTCCGGCTCGGTGTCACCGACCTCTGCTCCGCGTACGGCCTGCGGCGCTCGCCCGACCTCACCGCGTACGACGTGGCGCTGGTCGCGTCGGTGATCGGGGACGTGGTCAACGTGCTCGGCCGGGCGGACGGCACCGGGTACACCGTCACCGGACCGGTCTGGGAGTACTTCCCGGTGCAGGAGCGGATGTTCAAGCCGCAGTTGCGCCGGACCCCGTTCGCCGGGGCGTCCGTCTCCGCCGCGGCCGGGGCTGCGGCCGGGGCTGTCGGGGTTGCCGGGACTGCCGGGGCACTGCGGGCCTCCGGGGAGGAGGTCCGCCGACGGATCATCGAACACGACCTGGACGGGCTGATCCGGGAGGTCGAACTCGACCGGGCCAACGGCCTGCTCGGCAAGACCTGCATCCACCCCAGCCATGTGCCGGCCGTGCACGCCCTCTCCGTGGTCACGCACGAGGAGTACTGCGACGCCCGAGACATCCTCCGGCAGGAGCAGGACGGCGGCGGGGTACTTCGCTCGGCGTACACCAACAAGATGAACGAGGCCCGGCCGCACCGGGCCTGGGCGGAGCGGGTGCTGCTGCGGGCGGAGGTGTTCGGGGTGGCCCGGGAGGACGTGAGCTTCGCGGAACTGCTGTCGGCCTGCCTGTGCGGCTGACTGTTTCCGCGACCGAACCCGAGCCGTTCCCTCCGGTTCCCCCGGCGGGGATATGACGGATCCGTGAGCGGCGGGCACCGACGCACCAACGCACCAACGCACCAACGCACCGACGTACCGACGTACCAGCGCACGAACGCACGAACGCACCATCGAAGGCAGGACCAGCAGTGACAGCAACACCGCAGACGTGGACCGGCCGTTGGGTCGCCGACCGGGCCGGGATCGCGCTGACCGGATCCGAGCGCCTCCCCGAACTCGTCGGCCTGGCGCTGCGCTCGGGAAACCCCAAGCGCGCCCACCTGCTGGTCTCCAACGTGCTCGGCAAGCACGTGCCGCAGCGGCCCTCGGTGGTCCACGGCACCGGGCTCGAACTCGGCCGCCGGGTCCGCGAACTGCTCGGCGCCGCGGCCACCGCGCGCGCCGTCGTGCTCGGCTACGCGGAGACGGCCACCGGCCTCGGCCACAGCGTCGCCGACGGCCTGGACGCCCCCTACCTGCACTCCACCCGCCGACCGGTGCCCGGCCTGGCCCCGGTCGGCGGCTTCGAGGAGGAGCACTCGCACGCCACCTCGCACCTGTTGCTCCCCGCCGACCCCGCACTCCTCGCCGGGGACGGGCCGCTGGTGCTGGTGGACGACGAGTTCTCCACCGGCCGCACGGTGCTCAACACCATCCGCGACCTGCACGCCCGCCACCCCCGCGGCCACTACGTGGTGGTCGCCCTGGTGGACCTGCGCTCCGCGGCCGACCGGCGCCGGCTCGACGAGGCCGCCGCCGAACTCGGCGTCCGGCTGGACCTGGTGGCCACCGCGAGCGGGACCGTCGAGCTGCCCGAGGACGTCGTGGCCCGGGCCGAGCGGCTGATCGCCGGGGCGGCACCGGAGGAAGCGCCACCGGCGGCCCCCGCGGCGCCGCTGGCCCGGATCGCGCTGGACTGGCCCGCCGGACTCCCGGACGGCGGCCGGCACGGCTTCACCGCCCGCGACCGCGCCCGGCTGGACGCCGCCCTGCCCCGACTCGCCGGACAGCTGGCCGAGGCCCTGCCCGCAGGGGCACGGCGGGTGCTGGTGCTCGGCTTCGAGGAGCTGATGTACGCGCCGCTGCGCCTGGCCGGCGCCCTCGACGAACGGCTCGGCGGCAACCGCGTCCGGTTCTCCACCACCACCCGCTCGCCCGTCCTGGCGGTGGACGACCCCGGCTACGCCATCCGCACCAGGCTCGCCTTCCCCGCCCACGACGACCCGCAGGACGGTGGCTCGCCCGAGCGCTACGCGTACAACGTCGCCCCCGGCAGCGACCCGGCGCGGCGCTTCGACGCGGTGGTGCTGGTGGTGGACGACATGGCCGACACCCCGGCGCTGCACGAGGGCGAGCGGGCGCTGCTCGGCCAGCTGCGGCAGGTGACCGACCGGGTGGTGCTCGCCGTGCTGCCCTCGCACCGGCCGGCGGCCGGGGGTGCCGCGCCGTCCGTGCCGTCCGCGCCGGCTGGGTCCGTTCCGCGGTCCGTTCCGCGGTCCGTTTCGCCGTCGCCGTCGCTGCCCGTGCCGCTGTACGGGCCGGCGTTCTCCTCGTACCCGGCCGAGGAGGTGGCCTGGCTGCTCAAGGACCTCTCCGGGGTCGCGCTCGAAGCCCCCACCGAGGAGCGCGAGGAGGCCGTCCAGAACGGCGGCGCGCACTACGCCGAGTCGCTGCCGGTCGAGTACCAGCCCAGCCCCGAGTACCAGGAGCTGTTCCAGCAGGCACTGCGCGGCTCCGCCGGCCGGATCGCGCTCGCCGTCGGCACCGTCGCCGAGACGCTGCTGCGCGAGCGCGGCCCCGGGCTGGTGCTCGCCTCGCTGGCCCGCGCCGGCACGCCCGTCGGCATCCTGGTCCGGCGCTGGCTGGCCTTCGCGCACGGCCTGTCCGTCCCGCACTACGCGGTCTCGATCGTGCGCGGCCGCGGCATCGACCCGGTCGCGCTGCGGTACCTGGCGGCCCACCACCGCGCGCAGGACGTGGTGTTCGTCGACGGCTGGACCGGCAAGGGCGCGATCACCCGCGAACTGGCCGGCGCGCTGGCCGGCACCGACTTCGACCCGGACCTCGCGGTGCTGGCCGACCCGGGCCGCTGCGTACGGACGTACGGCACCCGGGACGACTTCCTGATCCCGTCCGCCTGCCTCAACTCCACCGTCTCCGGGCTGGTCTCGCGCACCGTGCTGCGGGCCGGGCTGATCGGGCCGGACGACTTCCACGGCGCCAAGCACTACGCCGAACTGGCCGGGAGCGACGTCTCGGCGGCCTTCCTGGACGCGGTGGCCGCCCGCTTCGGCGAGGTCCGTGCCGCCGTGGCCGAGGGCGCCGGCCGACTCGCCGACGACCCGCAGCGGACGCCCGACTGGGCCGGCTGGGCCGCGGTCGAGCGGATCAGCGCCGAGTACGGCATCGACAACGTCAACCTGGTCAAGCCCGGCGTCGGCGAGACGACGCGGGTGCTGCTGCGGCGCGTCCCCTGGCGGATCCTCGCCCGGCGCGGTGCCGGCGCGGACCTCGACCACGTCCGGCTGCTCGCCGCCCAGCGCGGAGTCGAGGTCGAGGAGGTGGACGGCCTGCCGTACACCTGCGTCGGCCTGATCCACCCCCGCTACAGCCGCGGGGCGACCGGGGGCGACGGGCGTGCCGTGACCGACGGGCACCCCGGCACCGACGTGCGCCCCGGCGCCGACGGGAGTGCCGTGACCGACCGGCGTGCCTTCACCGATGGGCGCGTCGCGACCGAGACTACGGGGAGGGATTCCTGATGGGTGTTCTGGTGGCCAGCGACCTCGACCGGACGCTGATCTACTCCGAACGGGCCATGGCCCTGGCCGAGCCCGACCGGCTCGCGCCGCGGCTGCTCTGCGTCGAGGTGTACCAGGGGCGGCCGCTGTCCTTCATGACCGAGCGGGCCGCCGGGCTGCTCGCCGACCTCGCCCGGGAGGTCTGCTTCGTCCCGGCCACCACCCGGACACCGGAGCAGTACGGGCGGGTCAACCTGCCCGGCCCGACGCCGGACTGGGTCCCCGCCTACGCGATCTGCGCCAACGGCGGGCAGCTGCTGGTGGACGGCGTGCCGGACCGCGACTGGCGGGCCGAGATCACCACGCGGATCGCGGCCGGCTCGGCCCCGCTGGAGGAGGTGACCCGGCGGCTCGCCCTCTGCGCCGACCCGGAGTGGACGCACAAGCGGCGGGTCGCCGACGAACTGTTCGCCTACCTGGTGGTCGAGCGCGCCGCGCTGCCGGAGGGCTGGCTCGACGAGCTGACCGGCTGGTGCGCCGAACGCGGCTGGACGGTCTCCTTGCAGGGGCGCAAGGTGTACGCGGTGCCCGCGCCGCTCACCAAGAGCGCCGCGCTGGCCGAGGTCGTCCGGCGCGCTGGCGCCGACACGGTGCTGGCGGCCGGGGACTCACTGCTCGACGCGGACCTGCTGCTCGCGGCGGACGCGGGCTGGCGCCCGGGACACGGCGAACTCGCCGACAGCGGCTGGACGGCCCCCGGCGTCACCGCCCTGACGGAGGTGGGGGTGACGGCGGGGGAGGAGATCGTCCGGCGGTTCCTCGCCGGAGCGTCCGCCCTGCCGGTCGGGGTCTGACCGGGACCGGCCCCGGTCAGCCGCAGCAACCGCCCC
>NZ_JBIVVI010000051.1:1356-16252 GCF_044757675.1 Kitasatospora sp. NPDC091257 | reverse complement strand
CGGGTGGCTAGCGCCCTGGGGGTGCCGGTGGTGAGCAGGTCGCCGAGGGTGAGGTCGACGCCGAGGGCGCTCCGTAGCCGGGTTGCGAGCCTCAGCGCCAGCAGTGAGTGTCCGCCCGTCGCGAGGAAGTCGTCGTCGGCGTGGACCGGCTGGCCGAGGACGTCGGCGAAGGCGTCGGCCAGCACCCGCACCAGCGGGTCGCCGTCGCCGGCCGCCCGGCCGGACGCCGGGAGGTCCGCCGTCGCGGGCGGGCGGGGCTGGAAGGGGGCGAGGCTGTGGGCGGCCGCGGTGAGGTCAGCGGCCGAGGGCGTCGCCCCATCAGCGAGCTTGCGCAGCATCGCGTGCAGGGCGTCCAGTGCGGTGCGTGCGTCGTCGTCGGCGGCGCAGGTGCGATCGTTGACCAGGCGCAGCCGCAGTCCGTCGAAGGTCTCGACGACCAGGGCGAGCGGGTGGCGGGTGCGTCCGCCCTCGGCCCGGATCCTCGCGGTTTCCAGCACCAGCCCGGACGCGGAGTCGTTGTCGTCGGTGTGCGGGTAGTTGGCGATCGACACCACGCTGTCGTAGAGCGTTCCGCCCGGCGCGAGGCCAGCCCAGGTGTACAGGTCCGCGGTGGAGCAGGCGCTGTTCGCCTCCGCCTCGGCCAGCAGGTCCTGGATGCCGCTCATCCAGCGGCCGGTGTCCCCCGCCGGGGCGGGCAGCCGGATCGGCACGGTCGTTGCGACGGGCCCGATCAGGTCGGCGACGCCGGGGAAGGCGCCGGTGCGGCCGGAGACGGTGACCCCGATGGCGATGTCGTCGCGGCCGCGCTGCCGGGCGGCGACCAGGCCCCAGCAGGAGATCAGCACGGCCGCCGCCGTGATGCCGTGCGCGCGGGCGAAGCCGTCCAGGGCCTCGGCGGTGGCCGCGTCCACGGCGAGGCGGTGCTGCCCATAGCGCTCCTGGTACGGGACCGGCGGGTGCTCGGCGACGGCGGGCAGCGGCTGGTAGCCGGCCAGGTGCCCGGCCCAGTACGCCTGTTGCCGGCTCCGGTCCTGGCCGGCGAGCCAGCGCGCGTACGCGCCGAACTCCGGCCGCCCGGGCGGGATGTGGCCGGCGTAGCGCTGCAGGAGTTCGTTGACGAGGGCGAGGTGCGACCAGCCGTCCAGCACGCCGTGGTGGTGGGTCCACACCAGGCTGTGCCGCTCACCGTCGAGGTGCTGGACGGCCAGGCGCAGCAGCGGAGGCCGCGTCAGGTCGAACGACCGGGCCCGCTCGGCGCGCAGCAGGTCCTCCAGGTCGGCCTGTCGGCGGGCGGTGTCGTGGCCGCGGCTGTCCACGACGCCGATCGTGCTTTCGCCCCGGGTAAGGACGACCTGCTGCGGGTCGGCGGCCAGGTGCCAGGCGAGGCCGGTCCGCAGGATCTCGTGGCCGTCGATCATCCCCGCGAGGGCGCGCTCCAGCCGGGCCATGTCGAGCGGCCCGGTCAGGGGGAGGACGGCCTGCTCGACGAACAGGGCGTCGCCGGGGGCGGCGAGCGTGGCGAGGAGGAAGCCCTGCTGTGCGGGGGTGGCTGGGTGGACTGCGGCGATCGTGCGGTCGGTCATGATCGTCCTCCCTCGAACGTGGCGGTGATCCGGCTCAGGTCGGCGGCCGAGAGCCCGGCCGGCCCGGCGGTGGTCTGCGGGCGGATGGTGAGCGTGGCGGCCGCGTGGCGGGCGAAGGCGTCGGCGAGCCGGGTGACGGTGGCGGCAGGGATGAACGCCTCGTCGAAGCGCCACCTGACCTCGACCGCGTCCGGCCCGGTCCACACGACGGCCTCCAGACCGAACAGCGGGTTCGCGGCGGCGTCCGGAAGGTCCGGCTCCTGGCCGGAGGGGAGGTCGCCGAGGTAGTTCAGCGCGATGGCGGGCAGCGCTCCGCTCCAGCCGTGGGGTTCCTCGACCTGGTGGTACAGGGCGGCGGCCAGCGCCGCCGGGTCGCCCGGCAGGTGCTGCTCGGCCCGCAGCGGCCGGACGTCGGTGAGCCAGCCCACGGCGGCCGCCAGGTCCAGCCCGGGACGGTCGCGGCCGTGGAGCTCGGCGCACAGCGCGGCCGGCAGGTCCGGGCGCACCTTGGCGAGCGCACCCAGCAGAGCAGCCCCCAGCACGGCGAGCGCCCAGCGCGGAGCGGCCTGCCGTGCATCGGCCAGGCGACGGCGGGCATCCGCGCCCAGCCGCGAGACGGCGGTGCGGCACGCGGCCGGGCCACCGGACCCGGGCCAGGAAGGGAAGAGTGTGGCGGGCCGACCGTCCTGGTCCCGCAGCCACGCCGCGTACCCGTCGCCACGCCGCTGCGCCGCCGCAGCCGGGCTCGCGTAGGCGTGCCACAGCTCCTGGTTCAGGCTCTGCAGGGAAACGACGTCGGCGACCAGGTGGTGGACGACCCACACGACGCGGTCCGCCTGGCCGGCGGCACGGACCAGGCACAGGCCCACCAGCCGGCCGGCGAGGTCGATCCCGTCCTCCACCCGCTCCAGGGCGACGGCGACAGCCGACTCGCGGGAGGCGTCCGGGACGCCGTCCAGGTCGAGGACGTGCACCGGCACCGGGCCGGGCTCGCCCAGCCGGGCCGTCCACCGGCCGCCGGTGCACGTGAACGACGTCCACAGCGCCTCGTGCCCGGCGACGGTCGCGGCGAGCGCCCGCTCGAGGCGCCCGGCGTCGACCGATGCGGGAGCCTCGGCGCTCCACCGCACGGTCCACCGCTCCGGCCGGGCCGACCCGCGCGCGAGGAAGCCGGCCTGGTTCGGCGTCAGCGGCACCGGTCCCGGCTCCACCGCGTCCCGCGCACCGGCCGGGCGCACGGCGGCCGCGATCCGGCGCAGGGTCCGCCGCTGAAGGATGTCGTGCACCGTCAGCTCCAGGCCCGCCCGCTGCGCCCGGCCGGCCAGCAGGACGGCCTTGATGGAGTCGCCGCCCTCGGCGAAGAAGTTGGCGTCCGGGCTGCTCGGCAGCTGGTCGAGGACCTCGCTCCACAGCGTGGCGACCACGGCGAGCTGCGGGTCGGCCGCGTCCAGCGCCTCCCCCGCCGCCGTGGGTGCGGGGCGTTCGGCCAGGGCCCGGCGGTCGACCTTGCCGTTGCGGCGCAGCGGCAGCCGGTCGAGGACCTCGTACCGGTCGGGGCGGGCGTAGAACGGCAGCCGGTCGGCCGCGAGCGCGGCAGCGGCCTCGGACAGGGCGGCCGGATCGGCGCCGGGGGCGGGGACGAGGAACGCGGCGAGCACCGGCGTGTCACGGGTGGCGGTGACGGCGGCCGCGGTGATGCCGGGATGGCTGGTCAGGACGGCCTCGATCTCGCCGGGTTCGATGCGGTAGCCGTGGATCTTGAGCTGGTCGTCGCCGCGGCCGAGCATCACCAGCTGCCCGCCGGGGCCGAGGACGGCGAGGTCGCCGGTCCGGTAGGAGCGGGCACCGGTGTGCGGGTCGGTGGTGAAGCGGGCGTCGGTCTCGGCGGGCCGGCCGAGGTAGCCGGCCGCGACACCGGGGCCGGTGACGACGAGTTCCCCGGCGGTGCCGGGCAGGGCGAGCCGGCCGTCCGGCGTGCGCAGCTCGATCGTCGTGGACCGGATCGGCGTGCCAATGGGCACCGGGCCGGCCGCCGGGTGCTCGCCCAGGCGCAGGGTGTGGGCGCAGCAGCCGACGGTGGCCTCGGTGGGCCCGTACTCGTTGGTGACGGGCAGGCCGGGCGCGTCCAGGAGGTCCAGGGTGGAGGCGGTCAGCTGCTCGCCGCCGACGACCAGGTGCCGGGTGGCCCGGGTGATCTGGTCGCCGGTCAGGAAGGTGGTGAGCAGGCGCAGGCCGCCGGGGGTGACCTTCAGCGGGCTCAGGTCGCGGGCCCGGGTGAGGGCGTCGGCCAGGTCTTTGGGCTCGTCGGAGGGCAGCAGGGTGACGGCCTGCCCGGTCAGCAGCGGCAGGAACAGGCTGGTGATGGTCATGTCGACGCTGATCGACGAGTGCGCGAGGGTGCCGCTGCCGTTCGCAGTGCCGTAGTGGTGCGAGGCCCAGCCGAGGTAGTTCATCAGCGCCGCGTGGGTGATGGGGACGCCCTTGGGCCGACCGGTCGAGCCGGAGGTGTAGATCACGTACACCTCCGTCTCCGGCCGGACCTCGGCCGGTTCGGGTCCGGCCGTCGGGGGGCCGGGCGGTAGCGCGTCGATCCGCAGCACGGGCGGGCGGCCGGTCGGCGGAAGCGCACCGTCGCCGTGAAGGTCGGTGACGAGCAGGCGCGGGCTGGCGTCGGCGAGCAGATCGGCCACCCTGCCGGTCGGCAGGACCGGGTCGATCGGCACGAACGCGGCGCCGCGGCGGGCGACGGCCAGCAGCACGGCCAGCAGCGGCACCCGGCGGCTCATGCACACGGCCACCCGGTCCCCGGCGGCCACGCCCCGGTCGGCCAGCATCCGGGCGAGCGCGTCGCTCGCGGTAGCCAGCTCGCGGTAGGTGACCTCCTGGTCGTCGTCGCGGGCGGCGCACGCGGCCGGGGTGAGCCCGGCTTGGGTGGTGAACGCCTCCACCAGGGTGGAGTGCACCGCCGTGCCGGTGTCCGGCCGGTCCGTGCCGGTGAGGCGGCTGCCGGAGGCGAGCGGGTCCAGGATCCGCCCGGCCGCGGCCTGGGCCGGGATGTCGAGGTGGTCCGGCAGGCCGGCGCACAGGGAGGCCAGCCAGGTGGCCAGGCGCCGGGCGCTCTCCTCGGTGACCGCTGCGCTGTCCGCGTCCAGGGCCAGGAGCAGCCGGCCGCCCGTGTGCAGGGAGTGCAGGTCGAGGCGGATGCGGTCGGTCGCGGCCCGCACCGCTTCGACGGTGACGTGCAGGCCCGGACCGAAGTCGAGCCCGGGCGCCTCCACGTGCCGGAACCCGACCGTGAACTCGCCGCCCGCCCGCTGATGGGTGAAGAAGTCCCCGAGCCGGGCGGCGAGCACGATCTCGCGGTGGCCGCTCCGGACTGCGTCCGCGAGCGATTCGGCGGCCTCCGGGCGCACCGGCACGGGGACGCAGCGGCCCAGCAGGCCGATCGTGTCCGGCAGCTGCTCCACCGCCCCGGGGACGAACACGCCCATCGCCACGTCCTCGCCGGGCGCGATCCGGTGCAGCAGCAGCCGCCACACCGTCACCACCACGGCATCCACGCCAACCTGGAGGTTTCGGGCGAGACGGATAATCCAGTCTGCGGTCGCATCGTCCAGCGGCACGGGAAGGTGCAGGCGCGGGCCGGGCAGGGCGGTGCGCATCACCAGGGTGCGGGCCAGGTCCTCGGCCGCCGTGTCCAGTCGGAGGCTCTGCCAGTGCTCGCGGCCGGCGGTGGCGTCCGGGTCGGTGAGCAGGCCGGCGAGGAAGTCGTCGACCGTCCGCGGGTCCGGGCCGCCCGCCCCGGCCGTGGCCCCGCTCCGGTAGCCGGCGGCGATGGCGGCTGCGGCACGCAGCAGGCCGGTCGTGTCCACCGAGCCGAGCGCCGGGCTCAGGCAGAGGGTGTGGCTGCCGTCGGCGAGGCGGGCGAGCCTCACCGGCGGCTGCGCCCCGACGGAGGAGGCGAGGTGGCGGCGCAGCGCGGGGTGCTCGCGCAGGATGTGTTCGGCGGCTGCGCGGAGGCGGTCAGTGTCCAGTGGCCCGGTCAGCCGCAGTTCGAGGAGCGGTGTGCTGAAGGCGGCTTCGGGGTGGGCGGCCAGGTGGTGGTGCTGCGGTGCGGATGGTGCGACGGCCGGGCCGTCGGTGGCGTCGATCTGCCACACGGTGGTGGCGGTGGCGGGTCGGGGGTTGGTGGTGGTCACCGGGATTCGTCGTCCTCTCGCAGATGGGCCATTCGGGCGCGAATCAGGTCGTGCACGGTGGCGGTGCCGGGCCGTAGGAGGTCCCGCAGCCGCTGCAGGGGCAGTTCGGGCAGGGTGCAGAGCGCGGCCAGGACGAGCGGGTACGCCTCGGCCAGCCACGGCGGATCCACGGGGTGGTGGGCGTGGGCGTCGAAGCGCAGCAGTGCGCTGGCGCCGTCGGCGTGCTCCTGGACGTCGAGCATCAGCGGGCACGGCACCGGCCACAGTGCCGGTTCGCTGCCCGTCACGGTGCAGCCGGGCAGGTGCAGCGGGTGCGTGGCGGGCGGCTGGAGGGTGAAGAGCGTGTCGTACAGCGCGCCGGCGCCGTCGGCGATCAGCCCGTAGGGCACCTCGGCGTGGCTCAGCGCCTTTGCTGCGACCGCGATGGCCGCCTCCAGGTGCCTGCCGGTGGTGGCGGACCAGTCGACGCGGGCCGGGACGGGGACGAGGTTGGCGAAGAAGCCGACCGTGGCGGCGAACGCCTCCTGGCCGCGGCCTGCGACCGGGCAGCCCGTGACAACCGCGTCCGTGCCGGCTGCGGCCGCGAGCAGGACCTGCCAGGCGGCGAGGTGGACGGCGACCGGGATGGCGGACCGGCTCCGGGCGGCGGACCGGACCGCGGCCACCAGGTCGGCGTCCAGGGTGAAGCGAAGGTGGCGCGGCTCGGTGGGCAGGCCGGAGGGGGTGCTCCAGGGGCGGGCGGCCGCCCGGTTGAGCGCGGCGCGCACCGCGGCCGTGCCCTGATCGAACGCGCCGCTCTCGTTCCGCTGGGCGGCCGCGGCACTGTACTGGGCGAACGTCGCACCGCCCGCAGTGCCGGCCAAGGCCTGCGGGTCGGCGTACACAGCGCCCAGGTCGCGCTGGAGGACGTCGACGGACCAGCCGTCGGCGGCGCTGTGATGCAGCATCAGCAGCAGCTCGTGGTCGTCGGGGCCCAGCCGCAGCACGGCCGCGCGCAGCAGCACGTCTCTGCCGACGTCGAACGCCGTCTGGAAGAACCGGCGGGCCAGCAGGTCCGACCGGTCGGCCCGCTCGGTGGGCAGCAGGCTCGACACGTCGTGGACCTCGATGTCGACGCCCTCGGCGGTCAGCCGCCGCTGCACCAGCGTCCCGCCGTCGTCGACCAGCACGGTGCGCAGAGCCGGGTGGCGGGAGACGACCGCAGCCAGCGCCGACCGCAGCCGGCCGAGATCAAGCGGACCGACGATCCGGTACGCCAGCGGGATGACCTGGGCATTTCCGCGACCTCCGACCGTCTCCGCCGCCCAGATGCGCTGCTGCCCGAGCGACGCCGGCCCGGCCTCTGCGTCCGCCGGCAGCTCGATGGCCGACCTCCTCGCGGCGCCCGCCTGCCGGGCCGCCCCGCGGACCGTCGGGTGCGCCAGGAGCTCGTGGACCGCCAGGTCCACCCCGTGGCGGCGAAGGCGCGCGCAGATCACGGCGGCGGTCAGCGAGTCGCCGCCCATGGTGAACAGGTCGTCGTGGACGCCGATCGGCGCGACCTTCAGCGTCTCCTCCCACACCGCTGCGATCAGGCGCTCCGTCTCGGTCTCGGGCGCGACGTAGGGCGTGGTGGACGCCATCTCGCCGGGGCGCTGGTAGGCATCGGCGGCCAGCGCGGCGGCCTGCTGCGAGACGGGCCAGCGCACCCTCGACACCTCACCGGCGGCCCGGCCCTGACCGGCCACCGGGGTGGCGGCAGTCCGCGGCGCGGTGACCAGCCGCCAGTCCAGGGCCGCAGCGGCCGCAGCGGCCACGAGATCGGACGTGCCCGGGAGTCCGAAGCGGGCCTGGGCTGCGGCGGCGAACTCCAGGGCCGGCCGGTTGCGCGGCCCCGTCGTACCGGTGAGCGCGATGCCGTCCAGGCAGAGAGCGCCGGCCCGCTCGGCCAGCTCCCGCAGGACGCACCACTCGACGCTGCGTCCCAGCGCGCGGCAGCTGACGAAGAAGTCCTTCACCCGCAGTACCCGGCCGTCGGCCTCGGCCGACACGAAGCCGACGAGCCCGTAGTCGCCGAAGCGGTCGCGCACCCGGACCGAGAGCGCCACCCCGGCACCGGCCAGGACCTGACGGACCGTTCCGGGCGTGTGGCGGCGCAGCGCCAGGTTGAACTGAGTGGTGCGGGCCGCGAGCTGCGCGATCCGCTCCACCTCCTCTTCCTGCGCGGGGAGCACCTCCACCCGCAGGTCCAGCTGCTCCAAATACTCGATGGTCGTCGCCGACTGCGCGGCAGCCCGCCGACGTCGGGCCTCCACCGCGATCAGGGCCCTCCTGGCGCGGTCCTCCGCGGTCCCGGTGCCCTCCAGCGCCAGCTGCCACGTCCCGCGCAGCGCGGCGGTGAACGCCTCCGGGCGGGCCGGCAGGTCGACGACCGTGATCCCCGGGTGCGCGAGGGCCACCTCGGCCCGCTCGGCCGCGCTGTCGTCGACGAAGACCAGCGACTCCACCGCGAAGCCGAGCTCCTCGGCGATCTCGCCGACGGCGACGGACTTCGCCCCCCAGCCCGCCCGGACCACCGTGAAGTCCCCCAGGGCCAGCGGCATGTCCGGGTGGGCGGCGAACACCGCCTCCACGTCGACCAGGTTGTTGCGCGAGCACAGGCACAGCACCCGCCCGGCCTCCAACTGCCCGCGCAGCGCCTCCTGCACCTGCCGGTAGGGTCCGGCGACGTCCACGTGCTCGGGTCCGACCTCCCCGCACACCCCGCCCCACAGCGTGTTGTCGCCGTCCACGACCACGGCCTTGGCCACCGGCCGCTGATCGGCGGTCATCCGACGCAGCACCGCCTCCGCCCACGCCAGCAGCACGTCCCGCTCCCCGGCCACGCCCGCTGCTCCCGCAGGCGGCGGATCGACCCAGGTCAGGCCGCAGGCCTCCACGACCTGACGGGCGGTCCGCGTCTCGGCGGGCATCGCGCCGGGCGGCGCCGTCACGAACAGCGGCAGGGCCGACGTCTGCGCCCAGCGTTCGGCCACAGCGATCTGGCGCTCCATCCACGGGGCCTCGGCGCGCGAGACATCGGGCCGAAGGCCGTACAGCATGAAGATCTCGGAGCCGGCGAACAGCGGGTCCTGGTCGACGACCGTCTCGAAGCCCCGACCCTGGAGGAGGTCGCGAAGCCTGTCGACCCGGCCGTCCAAGTCGTGGACCTCGGCGACAACCTGGCCGATGAGGGGCCAGTGCTCGTCGTCGATGCCGGCGAGGACGTCCTCCTCCGCGCGCTCGGCGTCGACCTTCAGGAGGTCGATCCGGCCCACGGTGCTGCCGCGGATCCAGTCCGACAGCCGGATCACCGGGACCTCGAGCTCCTGCCGGTCAGCCGTCCGCGCCCGGGCCGTCGGCTCCAAGGCCTCGGCGGCGACCGCCCGCAGCTCGGCCGTGAGATCGGGAAGCGCCTCGGCCTGGTGACGGGCGTACTGCCCCACGATCTGCTGGTCGCCCTGGGCGTCGGCGTAGAAGCCGGACTGCAGCGACGACTGCGGGTAGAAGGTGAGCGCACGGACGCCGGCACTCGCTCCGACGGCAGCGCAGCTCACCGTGCCGGTGACCCCGTACAGGCGCATGTTCGCCTCCAGGGCCCGGGCCACCACGGGGACGGGCTCGAAGGCGTGCACGATGACCTTGTCCGCCTGCGCGGCGGCGAACAGCGCGAACATCCCGATGTTGGCGCCGACGTCGACAACGATGTCGCCGTCGTACAGCCGCACCCCGTGCCGCAGGTACTGGTTGCGGGTGACGATCTCGTCGTAGAGCTCGCGCGTTTCGTTCGCGTTCACCTCCACGACCGGGCGGCCGTCCGGCAGCGCCCCCAAATCCGCCTCCAGCCCGTCCGTGCCGCCCGGGCGCTCCCCGGGCCTCGACTGCGGGAGGCTATCGAGCCCCTGCTGGAGGACGACGAGGTTCGCTCCCCACGCCGCCGGTTGGAAGTACCCGTTGGCAGGCACCGGTGCCTGGGTATCCTCGGCCTCGACGCGGTGCACCTCGACGGGCAGCCCGACGGCGTGGCCCCAGCCGCGCAGGGCCGCGGTCAGATCCGAGGAACCCGCGCCTCCGAGCACCCGGACCTCGAAGGCCAACGGCCTTATGCAGTTCGCGGCCTGCTCCGCTGTCAGGTCGGGTTCGGCAGCCAGGGCGTGCGACACGGTCTCGACCCGTTCGGCGAGCGCCCGCAGGACGCCTTCGTCGGCGGCGCAGGACAGGGAACTGAAGGTCCACGCCCATCCCTTCGGGACGGTGCGCACAGAGCAGGCGAGAAAGGCCAGCGGCGCGAGCGAAACCGGGCCGGACGCCGAGAAGTCGAAGGCCGGGAGGGCAGCGGACTCAACAAGGTGCTGAAGGGACGCCAGCCCACCGGATTCGGCGGTGACCGACACCGGCGGGCCGGACATCCACTGTGTGGAGAGCTGACGGATCGAGGCCCGCGGAAGCACCTGGAGGGCCTCGACCCGCAAGGGGTCACCGGCCTGCGTCGTCCCGCACGCGACCCGCAGATCCCGGCCGCCGGTGCAGACCGCCAGGACGACCGCGAACACCGTCCGCGCTAGCAGGCCCGCCTCGCAGCCATCCGCCGCGCCTGCGTACCCGGCAGGCGAACGCATGACGGAGGAATACGTCACCCGAGTCGGCCCCGCGCCGGGGGCCGCGAGAACCGGGTTCGACCGCAGCCGCCCGGGGCCGGTCCGTTCTGTCCATGGAGATGCCATTCTTCCCCCTATCGATGTGCGCTTCCCGAACCCCACGTCCCCTTCGGACCCATCCGGCGGCCGGGACGTCACGGCCGAAGCCGCACCGGCAGCGTGCTGCAGCTGCACCGGTTGGCCGCTCTCAAGGAAACCCGCCGGCTGAAGGAGGCAGGAAGAGCGCCGGCGTCATCTCGCGTGGCCTCGCGGTCATCCAGCGGTCATCCACCCCGCGAAGGGACTCCCGCGAACGGCTCCGCCCGGAGACACTTGGACAGCCGGTCCAGCAACGGAGGGAGCACCGTTGAGCGAAGTCGGGGATCGACTCGACTACCTCGTCGCACACCACGGGGGAAAGGCAGAAGCCTTACTGAAACGGATCGCGTCACGCCATCAACGCCTGGGCTTCGGCAACCTGGCGGCCAACAAGCAGAAGCTCCACCGCTGGAAGACCGGGACCCAGCCGGACAGACACACCCAACTCGCGCTCGCCCATCTCCTGAACGTCCCCCGACACGACGTTGTGGACCTCGGCTGGCCGACGTGGCTGAATCGCGCAGTTCCCGAAGCACTGCTCGCACCGCACCGCGCGACCCCAACCGCGCTGAAGGCCCCACGAAAGGCCGGTGAAACCGTGGAACGCCGCCGCTTCATGATCTCCGCCGCCGCTGGCGGCATGGCCCTCGCTCTCGCACCCGTCGCCCCGGCCACAGCCAGCACCGGCCAACGCGTCGGCGACGACCTCGCCACCCTCCACGAACAGCGCCTGATCGCCCTACGACACCTCGACGACAAGGTCGGCTCGGGCCACGTCTACAACGCCGCCGTCAACGAATTCGACATGATCGCGGAAGCACTGCGGACCACGTCCTACAACGAGGCCACTGGTCAGCGTCTGCTCGCCGCCGCGGCCGACGCACAACGGGCGGCCGGCTGGACCGCGTACGACAGCGGGTACCCGGACCGCGCCGAGGAGCACTTCGCGGACGCGGCCGAGGACGCCCTTACTTCCGGGGATTCGGAGGTCCTGGCCACGACCCTCTCCTTCTGGGCGATCAAGTTGTACTCGACCGGCTCCCCTCAGGAGGCCGCTTCCCTGCTGGAAGCCGCGAAGGCCCCCGGTCGTACGACCGGATCTGCCCGGATGCTCGCGATGCTCCACGCCCGGGCTTGTCGGGCCCACGCGCGCGCGGGTGACCGGCGGGCATCCGACCGGGAAGCGAACGCGGCCCTGGACGCCTATACTCATGCCATCCCGCTCGCCGAGGACCTGCCGTCGCTGTACTGGGTGAACCTCGGAGAGATCTACCAACTCCTCGGCAGCTCAGCGCTGAACCTCGGGCATCCCGGCCGCGCGCTGGACCACTTTCAGCAGGCCGCCGCCGTGGGCTTCGCCGAGCTCCAGGAGAACTACGACGGAGACTCCTTCCCCCGCGGAGCCGCGATCTACGAAGCGCGCGCTGCCGAAGCACACCTCGAACTCGATGCTGTCGAACAGGCCGTAGCCGTGGCTCACCTCGCCGTCGAGCATATGGGCGGCGTGAACTCCGCCCGCGGCAGCACCGCCCTAGCCGATCTCAGAACGAAGCTGCGGGCGCATCGGAACGTCCCTGACGTCAGAGATTTCCTTGACTTCACCGCCTGAGCGGCACGCCGTTCACCAGTCGCCGCGCTGCAGTTTCCTCCTGATGGGGTAATTCCCACCGAGCCGCCCACCATCGCGTCCAGCTGGCACTAGGGTGGCCGAGTGAGCTCACAAGTGCTCGTGAGGGAAGGGGCGTTGAGTCCGGAACGGATTGCTCCGATCGGGCGCGGGATGGAGACGGCCTGCACGGCCTGGAGCTCAAGGCCCGCACCACCGAAGGGCTGCACCAGAACCTGCCCGCTACCGGGCCAGCCGCGCTCGAAGCCCCGCTCCGCACCGTGATCGCCGCCCTGTCCATCATGGGCGTCGGAGGCGCCGGCGGCGTGGCCGGTGCGCTGCTCGCGCCCAGGAGCGTCGCCCGGATCGGCATCGGTCCCACGGGCTTCGCAGTCAGCCCTCTCGCCCAGGTGCCGCTGCTGTGCGCCGGTCACGGCCTGCGGTGGCAGATAGTCCTGGCGGCCACGCTGGCGGTGCAGCTGTTCTGGGCGACGGCGGCGGGGACCAGCCAGCGGTCCCTGCGCCAGGCCGTATGCAATCCGGCCTTCCAGGGCCGGATGCAGTCGGCCAGCACCACGCTCACCGCCGGGGTCCGCCCGCTTGCCGCCGTCACCGCCGGCGGCCTGGTCGTCCTTGTCGACGTCCGGGCCACCCTCGCTGTCGGCGCACTCCTCCAAGTCGTCCCCGTCGTCCTGCTGCTGGCCTCGCCCATCCGCGTGCTGCGGAAGATCCCCGCCCGCGCGGCCGTGCTATCCGCCCGTGAAGGAGCCGCTTCATGACCACCACGTCCACTGCGGCCGCGACCTACTGGGAGCCTCTCTGGTCCCAGGGCCGCCGTTACCGGCAGCTCGACGACGCCGAGAACCGGCTGCTCGAACACCGTCTCGGCACCGGCCGTGACCGCCCGGCCCTCGACATCGGTTGCGGTGACGGCTCGCTCGCCCGGCGCCTCGCCGACCTCGGCTACCGCACGACCGGTATCGACTGTTCCACCAGTGCCATCGCGCTCGCCGCGGCCCAGGGCCCAGAGCCGGGCCGGGTTCCGGTCTGGCAGTGCATGGACTTCACCACCGACGACCTCCGCGCCATGCCGGAGCCGGCGTATGCGGTCATCACCTGCCGCCTCGTCTACCGGTGGATCGACGACAAGGCCGCCTTCCTCAACCGCGTCCGCCACCTCCTCTCCCCGGGCGGGACCTTCTGGGTCGTCACCGAGATCGTCGGCCGTCGCCCCGCCACCGACCCCTTGCATCACCTCGGTATCACCCCGGCCCAGGCCGAACTCCTCACCGCAGGCTGGTCCGCCGTCCACACCGCCGACCTCGACGTCCTGCACTGCTACGCCCTGCGCCCTTGACCCCCGCCCCGCGATCTGATGGAGGACCCGGTGACCACCGAGCAGGACACCGTCGCGACCTGGAACACCTACGGAAACCACCAACTCGCGCGAGGACTCGAGCTGCCCGGGCTGGACCGGTGGGACTGGGGCGTCCCCGGCCCCGGCCCAGGCATGAGGTCTTCGGCGTGGAATTGCGTCGGGACCACCCTTGTCCCGTCGTACTCCGGGGTCACGGTGTAGTGGACGACCACGCCGAGCTCATTGTTCAGCACCTTCCGGACTTCATCCTCGTAGCTGCCCATGTTCCTGGTGTGGTGAGGCGGCGATCCCCCCATGTTCGTGGAGTTCGCCGTACGGGAGCACGTGGCGAGGTTGTCGTAGCTGGTGCCCGAGCCACCGAGCGAACCGGCCAACAGGTGGCAGGCGTTGCGCCATCTCTTGGCGGGCCGGTCGCCGAGGTTGGACGCGTATATCGCCGCCCAGGTGTATGCGGGTGGAGCCACCGTCTTGGTGTCGGGTGCGGTTCCCTTGTTGTTGTCGATGAAGTCCTTGGTGAGGCACGCCTCCGCGCCTTGGGCACGGCCGGAGCGGTCGACGGGCAGGTACGTGCGCCATCCGCCACCGAAACCGCTCCGGCAGTCGGCGGGATCGGAATTGGAATCGGGGGACGGCGGGTTCGCGGGGCCGGGCTGTGACAGGCTCGGTGCTTCCTCGACGGACGTGACCTCGTCGACGACGCGCGCTCGCCGGCCTGGTAGACAACGAGCCCGCCGGATGCCAGCACCTCCGGTGCCGGGGCCGGGAGGGCGGCGGTCCCGGGCGGTCGCACCCGCACCGCCGTGTAGTGCCCGTTGGGCTTGCGGACCAGACCGTCGTAGGTGACGGCCGGGTTGCCGAGCGCCGCCGCCTGCGCGGCCGGGAGCCGCCGGACGGCGTCGGGTGTCAAGTACGCCGTGCCCGGGCGCGCGTCGACGGTGGTGCCGTGCTGCTTCGCGTACTGCGTCAGCGCGGCGGCCCGGGGCTGGCGGTAGGGGCTGTCGCCGGTGTCCTCGTCCTGGCCGGCCGACCGGTTGCCGGCTTGCGGGGCCGGAGCGGGCGCGTCCCCGCCCTGGTTCATGGCGGCCGCCGGGTTCGACGGGACGGAGACGAAGCTCTGGATCGCCTGCGCCATCTGCGCGAGCAGTTGCCGGCCCCGGGACTGGAGCTGCTGTTCCTTCGTCTTGAGATTGGCGGCCTTCGTGTCGTTGGCCTTGGAGGCGGCGTCGAGCTGGGAGGACCTGGCGTCGACCTGGGAGGCCTCCTGCCGGATCTGGCTCTCCTCGCCCTGGATCTTGTCCTCCACGGCGTTCTCCTGGTTTTTCTTGGCCTCCAGTTGGCGCGCGTCCGCGTCGTAGGCGGCGGCCGCGTCCGCCTCC
>NZ_JBIVVI010000051.1:0-1259 GCF_044757675.1 Kitasatospora sp. NPDC091257 | reverse complement strand
CTTCGCCCTGGATCTTGTCCTCCACGGCGTTCTCCTGGTTTTTCTTGGCCTCCAGTTGGCGCGCGTCCGCGTCGTAGGCGGCGGCCGCGTCCGCCTCCGCGGGCATCTGGAACGTGTGCTGCTTGGCGTTGTGGGCGGCGATCTCGTCGTCCACCGCCTTCGCGCGCCCGTTGTGGCCGCTGATCTCCTGGTTCACCGCGGCGACCCTGGCGTTGAGCGCCGCCTTGCTGTCGCGAATGGCGGCGGACTCCTTCGTGATCCGCTCTGCCTCGGCGACCACGTCCTTCCCCTGCTGCGCCAGCTCCGCGGCCTGCCGGTTCGCGTCCTCGATCTCCACCAGCAGGGTCGCCAGGGCGGCTTCGAAACCCCGGGGCGCCACCAGCGGAACGGGGGCGAGCGTGCCCGCCTGTGCCGTCACCGCCACGGCATCGGATGCCGCGATCGTCTGCACTCCCGCGGCGACGATCGGTGCCAGGAGCGCCATCAGCAGGAGGTGCAGGATCCGGGGCAGCGTCCGACGGCGGCGCGCGGCTGTCGTGCGCGAGGGCGCGGTCATCCGGTCACCTTGCCGGTGAGCTCGTCGGCGACCGTGAAGACGGTTGGCCCGCCGTCACCGGCCTGGCAGACGGAGGCCTGTATCAGGCTCGTGTCCTTCACCCGGGCCTGGTGGTAGCAGGCCCAGTTCGCGGTGTCGCCCTGCGTCGCGGTCCACGCCACCGCGTCCTCGGTGGCGGGGTGCGCCGTGTAAGTCCACTTCGACGTGCGTCCGGCCTGGTCGGTGAGTGTCGAGGACGGGCACTTGGTGAGGCCGTCGCTGAGCGTGCGAAAGGCCGCGGTCGCCTTCTCGCTGTCCGGGAACACGCCGATCACCTGGCTGACGGTGTAGCTGCCCGAGCCTGTGACGTCCTGGTAGGTCGCCGACAGGAACGCCTTCCACGTTTGCCCGTAGACCGACTGTGTCGTCGGTCCGGCGGCGACAGCGCATTCCGACGGAGCCACGGCGAGCGGGGCGTGCGGCCGGTTCGACTGGGGCCCGGCCACCACCGTCGTTCCGGCCAGTTTGCTGACGCTGTCGGCGCTGAGCAGGTTCGCCTGGACGGTCCCCTCGGCGATGTGCGGGGGGAGGCCCGTCGGCGGTTGCGGCCAGAACCACCACCCGGTGCCGGCCAGCAGGAGACAGGGCACGACTGCGGCCACCAGCAGCCGCCAGTGGCGCAGCACCCCGACTCCGCGGCGCGATGACCGCGCCACAGGTGGCG
>NZ_JBIVVI010000050.1:0-16373 GCF_044757675.1 Kitasatospora sp. NPDC091257 | reverse complement strand
GGCGGTGAGCAACGCCCTTGCCGTCACACCCCGGTCCGGTTCAGACCCCCGGTTCGGTTCAGACCCCGGTTGGGTTCAGACCCCGGTGACGCCGTCGACGCACTCCCGGAGCAGGTCGGCGTGGCCGTTGTGGCGGGCGTACTCCTCGATCAGGTGCACCAGGATCCAGCGCAGCGAGACGCTGTCCGCGCCGATCACCGCGGCGGCCTGCGGGGAGAGCGGGCCGGCCGCGTCCAGCGGCTGGTCCGCGGTCAGTTCCCGGCCCCGGTCGATCTCCCTCCTCCAGTCCACCAGCGCCTCGGCCATCCCGCGCACCGGGTCCAGCCCGTAGCCGTCACCGTTGTCCGCGCCGTACACCGGCGGGACGTCCTGCCCGGCGAACACCCGCTGGTACCAGTTGCGTTCGACCTCGGCGACATGCTGAACCAGCCCCAGCAGGGTCATCGTGGACGGCGGGACGGACGCCAGCCGCACCTGCCGGTCGTCGAGCCCGTCGACCTTGCGGGCGAGCGTGGCCCGCTGGAAGTCCAACCAGCTCTCCAGCATTGCGCGTTCATCGGCGTGCGGGAGCGGGATCGGCCGCCCGTCCGGGGTGAGTGCCATGGCCCCCACTCTGGCACACGCCCGCTGCGGCCCCGCGCGGACTCCGCGACCTTGTCAGTGCGGCGAGCAGCGCGAGCTGCACGGCCGCGCCCACCGCCGGCCCGAGCCACACCCCCGACACCCCCAGCGGCCCGGACAAGACCGCCGAGGCGGTGAGTTGGGCCCCGAGACCGAGCAGGACGGAAACCACCAGCGGGCGCCCGGCGCCCGCCGCCTGGTGCACTCCGCCGACCGCCACCACCAGCGCGTACGGCAGCAGGTAGAGGGCCGCCGAGCGCAGGAAGCCGACGGACTGCGCGGCCACCGCCCGGTCCTCGGTGAAGAGCGCGGTCAGCGGCACGGCGAGCGTGACGGCAAGCACCGCCGCCACCCCACCGAGCAGCGCGGCGAGGCGTCCGGTGGCGCGGCGCAGGGTGTGCAGCGCGGCGCCCTCTCCCGCGCCGGTCAGCCGTGCCGCCTCGATCGCGGCGGCCTGGCGCAGCGCGTAGAAGGCCATGGTGACGACGAGCAGGACGCGGTAGCCGAGGCCGTAGCCGGCCACCGCCGCGACGCCGAAGCCCGCGACCAGGCCGAGTTGGGCGGTTCCGACGGCCATCCGGGCGGTGAAGTCCAGACCGAACGGTGCGCCCGCGCGCAGGATCCGTACCGCCGCCGCGCCCGCTCCCCCGGTGCCGCCGGGGTCCTGCGGCTGCGGTTCCTCGCGTCTCACCGGCTGCGGATCCGCGTGCTGCCCCGGCTGCGGATCCGTGCGTCGCACCGGCTGCCGCAGTCGCCGCCCTCGCCGCACTCGCAGGGTGACGGCGAGGGCGATCGCCCGGGAGAGGACCAGGGCCAGGGCGGCACCCGGCACGCCGAGGGCGGGCAGCGGCCCCGGGCCGAGGATCAGCAGGGGGTCGAGGAGGAGCAGCAGCGCGCTGGAGAGCAGGGCGAGCCGCATCGGGGTGCGGGTGTCGCCCGCGCCCTTGAACAGCTCGTCGGCGACGCGCTGGCCGACGAAGAGCGCGAAGGCCGGGAACGCGACGGCGAGGTAACCGGCGGCCTGTTCGGCGGCTTCGCCGTCCAGGAAGGCGCCTGCCAGCCGGTCGCGCAGCAGGAAGCCGGGGACGGCGAGCGCCGCACTGACGGCGGCACAGAGCCGCCAGGCCGCGCGGGTGGTCCGGGCGGCTTCGGCGTGGTCGCCCGCACCGAGGGCGTGGGAGAGCCTGACGCTGGTGCCGGAGGCGACCACCAGGACCAGGCCGAGCAGCAGGTTCTCGACGGTGCCGGCCAGGGTGACGGCGGCGACCGCGGCCCCGCCGAGACCGGCCACCCAGAGGGCCCCGATCACCGAGGCGATCACCCCGGACAGCAACTCCGCGTAGACGGGTACCGCCAATGCCGTGAGTCGGCGCAACTGGCCGCGCATGCCCTTCTCCCTTCCCCTGTGGTGCTCGTGCGTGACCGGACCGCGGCCCCGGCTCGCCCCGGCGCGGCCCTGGCCCGCCTCGGCTCCCCTCGATCGGCTGCGGCCCTCTCGACCTGCCTCGAATAGAGATACATCGTTTCGAGGCACATCGACAAGAGGTAACATGACGACTCCACAGGGCGCACTCCGACCGAAGGGCTCCAGCCGTGTTGACGCTCGCGATCCTCGGCTTCCTGTACGACCAGCCGCTTCACGGCTACGAGCTCAAGTCCCGGATCACCGGGCTGACCGGTCATGTCCGACCGGTGAGCGACGGCGCGCTCTACCCCGCCATCGCCCGGCTGGAGAAGGCCGGACTGCTGCACCGCCGCACCGAACCGGGCAGCGGCGCCGCACCGCGGCAGACGCTGGAGCTGACGGCGCGGGGGCGGGCCGAACTGCTGCGCCGACTGGCCGACCCGGAGCAGGCCGAGATCACCGACCAGATCCGCTTCTTCACCGTCACCACGTTCCTGCACCATCTCGCCGACCCGCCCCGGCAGGCCGCCGTGCTCCGCCGCCGGCTGGCCTTCCTGGACGCTCCGAGCAGCTTCTTCTACGACGGGACGGGGCAGCCGGTGACCGCCGAGCGCGAGCCGAACCCCTTCCGGCGCGGGATGCTGCTCGTCGCCCGGGCCTCCACGGCGGCCGAGCGGGCCTGGCTGTCCGAGACCGTCACGGAGCTGGATCGGGCGGCCGGGGCGGAGCCGTCGGAAGCCCCCGACTCACCGACGGAGCCGCGGTCCTCGGAACGCTAGGCCGACCAGGCGAATCCAGAGCAAAACCGAAGGCGCACGCCGCTGCCGAACGGCAGAGCGAAAATCCGAATTCAGGCCGTTCCACACCTGGTTCCCCCCGGCCCCGGCGTCGCTATGATGATCCGCCTCACGTCCTCGGCGTCCCCCCTCCGCGGGCGTGATCCGCCACCGCGCCCCGCCGTCCCCCTGGAGGCCGCCGTGCCCGATTCCGAGACCGCGGTCGAGGCCGCAGTCCACTCCGCGCCGCTGAAGCGGGACGACATTCCCGGCTGGTTCTTCAGCCTCGACCGGGCCGCCTTCAGCCACCTGCTGTCCGCCCAGAGCGCGGCCGGCGTCACCGGCGACGTCCTGGAGCTCGGCAGCTACCTCGGCCGCAGCGCCGTCCTGCTCGGCGACCACCTGCGGCCGGGCGAGCGACTGACGGTCTGCGACCTGTTCGACTCCGAGGCGGGCGACGCCGAGAACGCCGCCGAGATGAACATGTCCTACCGCAGGACCCTCACCCGCAGCGCCTTCGAGGCCAATTACCTCGCCTTCCACGGCGAACTGCCCGAGATAGTGCAGGCCCCGACCTCGGTGCTGGCCGATGGCCGCGTCCGGGCGCACAGCTGCCGCTTCGTCCACGTCGACGCCTCCCACCTCTACGAGCACGTCGCCGGGGACATCGCCGTGGCCCGCGCCGCGCTCGCCGAGAACGGCGTGGTCGCCCTGGACGACTACCGCTCCGAGCACACTCCGGGCGTCTCCGCCGCGGTCTGGGAGGCGGTCTTCACCGGCGGACTGCGGCCGGTCCTGCTCACCCCGATGAAGTTCTACGGCACCTGGGGAGACGCGGCGGCCGTCCAGGCGGTCCTGAAGGAGCGCGACTGGTGGGCCGAGGGATACACCGTCGACGAGGACACCATCGCCGACGCCAAGGTGCTGCGCCTCAACTACCAGGTCAAGGCCCCGGTCCAGCGCTCCACGCCGCGCCGGCTCGCCCTCGAACTCCTGCCCCCGGTCGCGACCAGGGCCACCCGCCGGATGCTCCGGACGCTGCGCGAACGCCGCGCCGTCCCTCCGGTCCCGAGCGCCTGAGCACCCGACCCCTCACCGGGGCCCGCCCCCACCGGGCGGGCCCGGCTGCTTTCCACGCTTTCCAGGTCTCCGCTTTCTCCGCCTTCTCCGCCTTCTCGACGGCCGTGACGTCACCCCGGCCGTCCTCCATCGTGCCGACACGCCAGCTCATTTGTCGGATCAGCACATTCGTAGGCTTTCCTATTGTCCGCCTGCATTCACTCTAACGAGGGAACCTCCCTTAAAGATTTGCCCACGGAACATTAAAGGGCGCATAGTGATGACACCTCAGTTCGGTCTGATGAACACCAAGTTCAGGCAAAGTCATCCCTAGCAAGGAGTAGGCCTTGTACGACGGAAACACGGCATCGGACAGCCCCGGGCAGCGGCTTCGCGCGGAGATCGCGGGCCCGGGGACGACGCCCCTGATCGGCGTCCACGACATGTACTCGGCCTCCATCGCGGCCGAGCACTACGACGGCATGTTCGTCTCCGGCTTCGGCTTCGCGGCCTCCTACTACGGGCTGCCCGACATCGGTTTCATCGCCTGGCCCGACATGGTGGGATTCGTCGAGCGGCTGCGCGGGGCCTTCCCCCGGCACCACCTGCTGGTCGACATCGACGACGGGTACGTCGATCCGGAGGTGGCCTGCCACGTCGTGCGCAGGCTCGAACGGATCGGCGCGTCGGGCGTGATCCTGGAGGACCAGAAGCGGCCGCGCCGCTGCGGGCACGCGGACGGCAAGCTGGTGCTGCCGCTGGAGGAGTACCTGGAGAAGCTGGAGCTCGTCCTCGCCAACCGGACGGACCTGGTGGTGGTCGCCCGCACCGACGCCACCGAGGAGGACGACATCCTGCGCCGGGCCCGGGCGCTCGCCGCCACCGACGCCGACGTGGTGCTGGTGGACGGTGTGCGCAGCGAGGAGTGGATCCGCCGGATCCGCCGGGCGGTCGGCGACAAGCCCCTGCTGTTCAACCAGATCGCCGGCGGGAAGTCGCCCCGGCTGTCGCTCTCGGAGCTGTCGGAGCTGGGGGTGGACGTGGCCATCTACAGCACGCCGTGCCTGTTCGCCGCGCACCGGGCGATCGACGAGGCGCTGGCCGGGCTGAAGAGCGCCGACGGGCGGCTGCCGGCCCCGGCCGGGGGGCGCGAGCAGGTCGGCGTACGGGAGTCCACCGAGCTGCTGGAGCGGAACATCTCGCGCTCCAGCGGGCTGATGGCGGTGACGGCATGAGGACCGGGCTGCGCGGGGCCGCCCCGCCCTCGCCGGCCGCCGCCCTGCGGGCCACCGCGCTGGGGCTGGCCGGAGCCTGCGCCCTGCTCGCGGGAGCCGCGTCGCCCGCGGCGGCCGGCGGCGGGCTGATCACGGTCGTGGACAACTCGAACGCCGACTCCTGGCTGGAGATCGACCGGACGGCCAACCTCCAGAACGGCAGCGGCTCGGCGGGCAGCGACCACGACGGCGCCGGCTCGCTGGTCGGCGGACTGCTCGGGCCCGGTTCCTCCTCCAGGCCCTCGGTCCGCCCGATGGCGGAAGGCGGCCCGTGACCGACCGTCCGGCGCGCCCGGAGCAGCCACCAGGGCTCTGGGCGCGCACGGCCAGGGGGCACGCGGCGCAGGGGCACCCGACATCGGGGCACGCACCGGGGCGCGCGGCACGGGGGCCCCTGGACCAGGCGCCCGAGGAACGGACCCAGCCGCAACGCGCCCACGGGCCCCGCTCCCGCAGGCTGCTGCCGCGCTGGCTGGACCCCTACATGGCGGCGCTGGCCGGCACCGTCGGACTGGCCGCGCTGTTCCCGGCCTCCGGCACCTCGGCGCGATTCGCCGGGGTGGCCTGCGACCTCGCGGTGGCGCTGCTGTTCTTCCTCTACGGTGCCAGGCTCTCCACCCGTGAGACGCTGGCCGGGCTGCGGCACCTGCGGCTGCACGGGCTGGTACTGGCCGCCACCTTCGTCCTCTTCCCCCTGCTCGGCGTGGCCACCGCACTGCTCACGCCCGTCCCACTGACCGGGCAGTTGCACACCGGGGTGCTGTTCCTCTGTCTGGCGCCCTCCACGGTGCAGTCCTCGGTGGCGCTCACCGGCGCCGCCGGGGGCAACGTGCCGGCGGCGATCTGCGCGGGCACCTACTCCAGCCTGGCAGGGTTGGTGCTCACACCCCTACTGGCGGCCTGGCTGCTGGGATCGCACACCGCACTGTCCGCCGACGGACTGCTGCGGATCGGGCTGCAGCTGCTCGCACCGTTCCTGCTCGGGCAGCTGCTGCGGCCGTGGCTCGGCGGTCCGCTGTCCCGGCACAAACGGGTGCTCACCCCGGTGGATCGCGGCTCGATCCTGATGGTCGTCTACACGGCGTTCAGCGCGGCGGTGTCCCAGGGCATCTGGGGCCTGGCCACCCCCCTCGCGCTGCTCGGGCTGCTCGCGGTGCTGCTCGCCCTGCTCGCCGCCGCCCTCGCGGCCACCGGGCTCGGCGCGCGGCTGCTGGGGCTCGACCGGTCGGCCACCATCGCGGCGGTGCTCTGCGGTTCGCAGAAGAGCCTGGCCAACGGCCTGCCGATGGCCACCATCCTGTTCGGCGCGCAAGCCGGCCTGCTGGTGCTGCCGTTGATGCTCTACCACCAGCTCCAGCTGATCGTCGGCACCGTACTCGCCGGACGCTGGTCACGGGCTCCCACCGCCGCCGCGCCCGGCCCGGTCCCGGCCGCGCTCACCGGTCCGGACGCTCCGCCAGCACCCGGCTGATCCCCCGGCGCAGCCTGGCCGAGGCCCCCGGGAGGCGGCCGAGCCGGTGCAGCCGTTCGGCCGGCAGCTCCGGCCTGCCGGCCAGCTCCAGGACGGCCGCGTACGGCCGGTCGCCCTCCCGCAGGCGGTCGCCCACGAGATCGACCAGCCCCTCCAAGGCCTCGCCCATGAGGGCGGGGTGGGCCGCGAGCAGCTCAAGGAGACGGTTGTCGTTCCACACCAGCTGCCGGCGCCCGGCCAGTGCGGCCAGCAGGTCGGTGGGGGCGGCCGGGTTGCGGGCGATCGCGTGCCAGACGAACGGGTACTCTCCGATCGCCAGTTGGCGCAGGACCTCGGGGTTCGAGGTCCGTTCTGCGAGCCGCCGGTAGTCGCCGCCGTCGTGCAGGTGCTTGAGGGCCTCCACGTCGTCCGTCGTGTCCGCCGTCACCGTCACGTCCGCCCCCTCGCTGTCGTTCGCGCAGGGGCGCGACCCTAGCAGGTCGGCGCCGGGTGACCAGCCTTCATTCCGCTTCGACGGGGGTGCTGAGGGCGGTGGCCGGGAGGGGCATGCATGTCGCGAATGCCGGCCGCCAGACCTTCGGCAGAGGCGAGGTGGCGAGACTGCAAGGCCTGCTCGATGCCGAGCTGGTGTGGGGACGATGGTAGAGCCCGCCGGGCGCCCGCTCCTTGGCGGCGTACATGGCCGTTCCGGCGGTATAGATCAAGTCTTCCATCGCTGATTCGGACGGCACGCGATCGACGTGGACGGTACCGATGCTGACCGAGATCACGACGCGGTCGCCACCGGCCGGTTCGAATGGCTCGGCCAGGGCCTTGATCAACCGTCGCGCCAAGGCCTCGGCCTCAGCGCAGTCCCGATGCGTGGCGATGACGAATTCGTCTGCGCTGAGCCTGAACGCGACGTCTTCCCGGCGCAGGGCGCAATTCAGGCTGGCGCCGACGGCGGCGATCACCTGGTCGCCGACCGCGCGGCCGTGGCGGCGATTGACCTCACCGAAGCGATCGAGGTCGGCGAACAGCATGCTCAACGGGCGATCGGGGTCGATCAAGTGGCCCAGGGAGAAGGCCGCATGCAGCCCCGCGCGGCTCGGTACAGCGGTGATGAGGTCACGCTCGTGGCTCATGCTGTGCCCTCCATAACCGATCCGCGCGCGAACTCCCACGAGTTCGGTGGACCGATGCTCAATGGACATCGACCGAGATGCACCAGTCCATCATGTCGCATGTGACGCAGAGGTCTCCGGTGTCACAGAAGACACAGACGTCCTGGGTGTAGCACCCGCTTCTGAGAATGGGATCATTCGCGGATCTGGCCTTGATCGCCTCCAGCCGATCGATCAGGTTTGGCGACAGCCCGATGCGGATCCCGTACCTCTGCTGGAGGTCCTTCAAGACCTGGTCGAGATCGGGCACTCCGAGCTCGTTCCGGACCTCCGTTGTGCCGCGCCTTTCAACTTCGTCACTGAAGTTGGCCTTTTTGAGGAGTCTCCGCCTCTCCGGAGCCGAACCTTCCTGGTTCTTCCCTGACATGTCACGCTTCCTTTCTCTCGGATTCTGCACCATCTGGGAACTCGGCACCTGCACCGGCGTGGCGAGGGGGTGGGCCACTCTGCGTGGGTACCTCCGCGAGGTACTCGTGGACCTGCTGCAGGACCGACAACTTGATCTGCTCGATCGCTCCCGGTACCGATGGCGGCTGCGTAGGGTCGCCCGTCACGTATTCGTTGACCGCCATGCAGGAGCCGCCACATGCACCCTGGATCGCACAGCCACCACAAGCCCCCTTGCTCTGTTTCGAGCTGACGAACGAATGACACCCCTTCTTCGAGGAAGCGAGGTTCGCCATCACGTAGTGAAGACGCTTCACCTCGTCGATCCCGGTGAAGACGGAACCGAGTCGCACATGGGGGGACTTGTCGAAGTAGCCAGGATAGCGGTGGCAGGGGTAGAGATCGCCGAAGCAGTTCACGAAGACGAATGTGGTGGCAGCACCGCAGCCGTACTGTGAAGGCGCCTTGCACACCTCCAGCGGTTCCTGCGTTTCCCGGCCTTTCAGCCCCTTGATCGCCAGTGCGTTGCCCTTGAGCTGCTCACGGATGTACAGCGCACCCACTCGCTGCCACTGCTCGGCGAAGGTGGCGAGATGCTCCTGTGTCCACTTCTGCTCGACGACCTGGCTGGTGGCGATGTTCGTGATCCCGAGCTCGACGAGGTCTTCCAGGCTTTCGGCCAGGAACTCGACGGTGAGCGGCGAGATCGTCAGACGCACCTTGAAGTGAGGTGCGGCCTTCAGCCAGTCGAGGTGAGCGACGATCTGGTCGAACGAGCCGCGGCCGTCCTGGTACTGCCTGAACTTGTCGTGGGCCTTCTGGTTTCCGTCCAGGCTCAGCATGGTGCTGATGCCGAACTCGGTGGTGAGATCCAGAAGACGCTGGCCGAACCTGGTCCCGTTCGTCGTCATCGAGAAGCTGACATTCTTGCCGCGGGATTCGGCGCGGGTCCGCGCATTCGAGCAGATGTAGCGGATCAGGTCAGGCCGAAGGGTGGGTTCGCCACCGAAGAGATTCACGTGCCAGTCCGTACTGGATTCGCCGCTCTCATGGTCCAGGAGATCCAGCGAGCGGTCGATGATCTCGGGTGTCAGCGCGACGGGATCTTTCTTGTAGAAATAACAGTACGAGCAGGCCAGGTTGCACGCGTCGGTGATTTGCAGGGAAAGCCCGGTGAGACTCGGTCGACTGAATCCCAAAGGAACATCGATGCCACTCCACACTCGGGACGCAGTCTCGGTCATTCGAATTTCCTCACTTGGGCGCCGCGACAATCTCTCAAGGAGCACTGCCCCTTTATGCTGACGAGCTTGGACGTACACGCTGTACGACAGCACCGAGCTTAGGTGGCGAAAAGGTTTCCGCAACCCGGTTAGGCCGTTCTGATCAACCGCCGTGTCGACATATTTCAGTCGAGGGTGGCACTTCCACGCAATCGCCTCAACCGGGCGCGGGTAGGTCCGCCCACGGCCACCCATCGCGGCCCACGAACGGGATCGGCCCGCGCCAACGGCTCGATCCGGCTCCGGGAGGTTCCACGGTCGGCCAGGGCGGCGGACCGTGCCGGCCTCCTCCCGCTTGGAGGGCCGGGTCCTGCCGGTCGCGGTGTACGGGCGCACCGGCCTGACGCTGCGGCAGCTCGCGCGCCTCTGTTCGGGGTGCCTGGTCGGCAGCCGGCGGATCATCGAGCACATCGGCCCCGCGGACAGGACAGCCCGAGCAGGTGGCCGGCCGCCGTCCTCAGTCCGCTTCGACGGGGGTGCTGAGGGCGGTGGCCGGGAGCCACCAGAGCAGTAGGACACCGGCCGCAGCGCAGCCGATTGAGCGCAGTCGATCCCAGTCGTGGGCGGGCTTCGGCAGAAGCTTCTCGTCGGGATAGAGGGCGGAGAAGCGCTTCGCGGCAAAATTTTCAGCTACTTCAGCAAGCATCTCTGCCAGCTCGCGGCGGCCTTCCTCCGGGGCGACATCGATTTTCAGTTCCGCCTGATAGAGGGTGGCTGCGACTCGGGCGCAGTGAATTTTCATCTGTCGGCGGCGTCCGCGAGACAGATCGCTGCGATGCCGGTGCATGCGAAGGAGTGACCTCGCCGTAGCTCGTACCGAGTACGAGACGTCCATCGGATTCCCCCTAGGCGTCGCCAGCGAAGCATCCGGCTCGGGGGTGATGACGGTTCCATCGGGTGCCCTGACTTCCATGCCTGCGTCGTAGCCGCATGCGGCGATGGCCATCACGCATCGCGCGGGTACACGGTTGCGGCGAAAGCCTCCGAATGGCCCGGGGAGGTTGGCGACGAATCGATAAACGACGGCGGCGGCTACGGCGACTGCGAGAAATTTTCCCCAGGGATTGGTGAATTCCAACGTGCGGGCCGCAAAGTCAGGGTCTCTTTTCTCGGCAATTCCGACCGTGGCCGCCACGAGCTGCCCTAGTCTCAGCATATCGAGGGCGAGTGGCCTTCCGATTTTCGGAATGAAGAGAAATACTGCTGGGGAAACCGTCGCAGCGAATACCATGAGGGTGCCGCGTTCATAGTCAGAGACATTCCTGTGGACCTGCTGGAGCCGAGGCCTGTTGAGCCCAAGCACTGACAACGCGGCTGACGCGAAGAGGAGTCTCTGGGACGCGGCGAGATCTGAACGCGCCCGCATCCGCTGGTGAACCCACGCCGTGATCGGCAGCCTGACCCTGGCCGGTGGTGGCTCCATGCTCCCCCTTGAACGACGCGCTCGTGGCCTGCCATGAGCTTTCCACAGCGGAGTGAGGCAGTGGGCTCCTTCGGTAGATCTCCTCAGAGAGACGCTAACTGCCTTCGCCTCCTACGGTCTGCGGCGTTCTGTTGCCGACAGACCGAGGAGCCGACATGGTCGGGATCGACCTGGACGCCGCCCGTGAGCGCCGTCTGGCCGCTGCTGCTGAGAAGGCCTTTGCCGTCAAGGCCGAGTACACCGTTGGCGAGGAGCCGCTGATCTTCGGCGGCGCCACCGTGGCGATGCTGCCGGCCGAGCTGCCGCTCGCCGTGTGGGAGCCGCTGATCGGCATCCCGTACCTGCCGCTGCTGCTGCGCTCGCTGGTGGAGGCCGCCCAGGCCCAGGGGGAGCAGCAGACGCAGGCCGCCGGCCTGATCGTGGACGTCCTCGGCTCGGAGCCGAGCCTGCCGTCCGATCTGCTGGCCGCCGCCGCTGAGATGGGCCGCCGCCTGCTGGGCGATGACGGCTACAAGCAGCTGATGGCGCAGCGCCCCAGCCACGCCGACCTCCTGGAGCTGGTGCGCTACGCCTGGACCAAGTACTTCTCGGGTGGTGGGGGCCTGGGGGAACTCATCGGGCCGTCCGTGACTGCTTCGAGCGGTGGGACGACCTCGAAGCCGACTTCCAGCGGTACTACCAGCTCGACGCCCGCGGTGTCTGGCGACGGCCCGGTGACCCTGGATTCCTCGGCACCCGACGCTTCCTGACCCTGATGCGGGGGCTGCCTGCCGAGGCCCTGCTGCGCCGGGACGAGGCGGAGGTCGGCGCGGACCGTTGGGGGCTGACACAGGAGCTGCTGGCCCAGGTTGTCGAGCTGCTGTCGGTGCTGGCGGCGGAGCACCGCCTGCGCCGACCGGTCGAACTGCCGCGCCCGGCCCACCTGAGCTCTGGCCGCGAGCGCGAGCGCGAGCGGGACGGGCAAGGCATGGCCCGTGCGGTCGCCGTGCTGCGTCGCAGTGGGAAGGCGGCCGACCGTGGCTGAGGAGATCGACTCCGGCCGCCTCGTTGTTGAGGTCGTCGCCGACTCGACGGGGTTCGCGGCCGACGCGAAGGCCCGCGTCGACACGGCCGTTCGCAACCTGCGGGCCAAGATCCGGCTCGACCCGGACGCCTCTGGCCTGCGCGAGCGCGTCGAAGCCGCCGCGCAGGCCACCCGTGCGCGCATCAAGGTCACTGTCGACATCGACACCGCCGGGCTGCGTCAGCGCGTCCAGGCGGCCACGCAGGCCGCCCACGCCCGCATCAAGGTGGCGGTCGATGCCGACACGTCCGGCCTCGCGGAGAAGGTCCGGGCGGCGACCGCCCGTGTCGCATACGTGCGCGTCGGTGTCGGCCTGGACACCGGCAACCTGCGGCAGCGCGTTCGGGCCGCCGCCGAGGCCGCCGCCGCCACGGTCAAGGTCGACCTCGACGTCGAGACGGCCGGGCTGCGCGCCCGCGTCAAGGAGGCGCTGGCCGGCCTGTCGGTGCGCGTCCGGGTCGACGTCGACACCGCCGCCGCGGCCACCCGTCTCGCGGCGTTCCGCACGGCCGCGTCCCGGCCGGTCGATGTCCCGCTCAACGCCCGTGGCTCCGCTGGCGGCGACGGCGGGGGGCTGCTCCAAGCGGCTCAGGGCCTCGGCTCCACCGTCGCCGGTCTGGCCCGGTTGCCCGCGATGGCCTCCGGGGCGCTCGCCCTCGGCCAGGCGCTCACCCAGGTCGCCGCCGGGCTGTTCGCGATGGGCGCGGCCGCCGCGCCTGCGGTCGGGCTGCTCGGCGCTCTTCCCGGTGCGGCGGGCGCCGCCGTGCAGGGCGCGGGCACCCTGCTGGCCGCGTTCTCCGGCATCGGCGCCGCCGTCAAGGCGCTCGGCCAGGCGGACAAGCAGTCCGCCGGGGCGTCGTCCGCCTCCGCGCAGGCCCGGCAGGCCGCCGCCGACCGGGTGGCGGATGCGCAGCGCCGGCTCGGCGCAGCCCAGCGCGACAGTGACGAGCAGGCCCTGCGCGGCGCCGAGCAGGTCGCGCAGTCCCGGCGCCGTCTGGCCGACGTCCAGGAGCAGGCGGCGGCCTCGGTCGCTGGCGCCGACCGGCAGCTGGCGGCGGCGGAGCTCACGGTCACCCGCGCGCACCAGGCCGCCGCGCAGGCACAGCAGGCGCTCAACGACGCCCGGCAGGCCGCGCAGCGGACCCTGGAGGACCTGACCCGGGACGCCGCCCGCGGGCCGCTGGAGGAGCAGAAGGCGCTGCTGTCGCTGGAGCAGGCCCGCTCCCGGCTCAACCAGGTCAACGTCTCCCCGTTCTCGTCGGAGACGGACCGGCGCGAAGCCCAGCTCTCCTACCAGGAGGCGGTCAACCAGCTCGAGGACGTCCGCACCCGCAACAAGCGGCTCGCCGAGGACGTCAAGAAGGCCAACCAGCAGGGCGTCGAGGGCGGCGACCAGGTCACCTCCGCCAAGGAGCAGCTCGCCCGCGCCCAGGAGGCCGAGCAGGACGCGGTCCGGGGCGTCCAGGACGCCGAGCAGCAGGCCGCCCGCGCCCGCGTCCAGGCGGTGCGCGAGGTCCAGGACGCGCACAACGACCTCGACAAATCCGTCCGCGAAGCGGAGCGCCAGCAGAAACGTTCCGCCGAGCAAGTAGCGGACGCCCAGCGGGACGTGGCCCGCGCGGTGCGGGACCAGTCCCAGGCGCTGACCGCCGCCGCCGGGGCCGCCAGCGCCGCCGAGCAGGCGCTCAACGCGCTCTCCCCGGCCGGGCAGCGTTTCGCACGGTTCATCTCCGGCACGGTGCAGCCGGCGCTGCGCGGGCTGCGGGACACCGCGCAGGAGGCGCTGCTGCCTCCACTGGAGAAGGCGGTCGGCCGAGGGCTGAGCCTGCTGCCGATCTTCAACCGCGCGATCGGCGACACCGGGCAGGTACTCGGGCGGGCCGCCGTGCGCGGCGCGGTGATGGCCACGTCCGGGCCGTGGCGGGCGGACCTGGCGCAGGTCGCCTCGACCAACACGCGGGTCATCGGCTCGCTGGCGAACGCCGGGCTGAGCGCGGCCGACGGCCTGCGCAACATCACGGCCGCCGCCGCGCCGCTACTGGAGCGGCTGGCCCGCGGCACCGAGCGCGGCCTCGCCCTGGCCGCCGCGTTCATCCAGGCCCGCCGCGACGGCGGCCAGCTCGGTACGTTCTTCCAGCGCGCCGGGGACACCGGCGCCCAGCTGTGGGGCATCCTGCGGGACATCGGCCTCGGTGTCCTCAACATCGGGAAGGCCGCCGCCCCGGCCGGGCAGCAGCTCCTCAACTCGGCATCGGCTGCTGCGAGTTCCTTCCGCAAGCTCACGGGCGAAGGGGAGACGCAGGCCAAGCTCGCCGGGTACTTCGCCAACACCGTCCCCGTCCTGCAGGAAGTCGGGCGGCTGGTCGCAGCCCTCGGCATCGCCTGGTTCAACTTCACCAACAACCAGGCACTCGCGCCACTGATCGCCCGGCTGCGCACCGAGGTTCTGCCTGCGGTCATGCAGTTGGCGGGCGCGCTGGGCAACGGCCAGCTGTGGGAGCAGCTTCTCGGGCTGCTCAGCTCGGTCGTCGGCATCGCTGCCCAACTCGGCGGCCTCGGCAACACCCTGGCGGGGTTCCTGTTCGTCATCCAGGCCGTCGCCACGGCCGTGCAGCTGCTGCTGTCGATCCCCGGCATGGGCGCCTTCGTCTCGGCGTTGCTGACGATCGCCGGCGTCGCGGGCGGCATTATGTTCGTCTCCAACGCGATCGGCTCCGTGCGCGGAGCCCTGACCCTGCTGTCCGCCAACCCGATCATGCTGATCGTCGCTGCCGCCGCCGCCCTCGTACTGGCGTTCGTCACCGCGTACCAGAAGTCCGAGTGGTTCCGCAGCGTCGTCAACGGGGCGATCAGCGGGCTCGCCGACGGTGTGCGCTTCGCCCTCGACAGCATGGTCTCCTTCGCGGCCTGGTCCTGGGGCAAGCTGTCGGGGATCTTCGCCACGCCGATCCGCTTCCTCGTCAACACCGTGTACGACGGCGGGATCCGCAAGGCCTGGAACTGGATCGCCGACAGCTTCGGCCTTGGCAAACTGCCCAGCTTCACCGTCGGGTTCGCCCGAGGCGGTGTCGTGCCCGGGTATGCGCCCGGCCGCGACACCGTGCCCGCCATGCTCTCCCCCGGGGAAGGCGTACTCGTGCCGCAGGCCGTGCGCCAGCTCGGCGGGGAAGGCGGCATCACCGCCCTCAACGACGCCGCCCGTGCCGGACGGCTCGCCGACGCCGGCGCGCCCGTGCAGGGCTTCTTCCTCGGCGGCCTCGTCGACGGCGCGATCGACAAGATGCGCGGCTGGGCCGCCGGCGCCCTGGGCAAGGCCCTCAACCCGGTGAGGGGCTGGTTCAACTGGATGCCCGACACCGCGTGGGGCGGCGTGTTGCGCGGCATGGTCAACCGGGCCGTGGACGGCGTGCTCGCCTTCGTGCGCGGCTACGCCGGCGGGGGAGTGGTGCCCGGCTACGCGCCCGGCCAGGACAGCGCCCTGGCCCGCCTCAGCCCCGGCGAAGGCATCCTCACCCCGCAGGCCGTGTGCGGCCTCGGCGGCGGTACGGCCGTCAGCGCGATCAACGCCGCCCGCGGCCAGCTCGCCCCCGACGGCGGCCAGGGCGAGCGCATCGGCACCGTCATCTCGCCCGGCGCGATCGTGCAGTACATCACCAACCCGCTGCCCGAGACGCCGGGGGAGACCGTCAACAACCGGCTGCGGGCCCTCGCGAGCTTCGGCCTGTTCGACAAGGAGGGTGCCTGATGGCCCGCGAGCGATGGCTGGTGGACGGCTACGACCTCACCGACGGCCTGGTGCGCGACGTCGAGTACCGGGCCGGGCTGACCGGCACCCCGGCGGTCGTCGGCGCGAACGCCACCGTGCCCAACAAGATCGGGGAGCTGTGGAGGCCCAAGCACCACGGCCCCGGCAAGTTCACCCTCGCCCTGTGGCTGGCCCCCACCAGCGGCGGCTGGCAGGACGTCGAAGCGGCGTGGGAGGACCTGCTGCGCGCGGTCGTCAGGCCGCACCGGCTGCTCACCTTCGAGCGGCACACTGCCGCCGGCCAGGTCCGGCGCTGCGAGGGCGAAGTGCTTTCCGCACTCACTCCGACACCGCTGGGCCAGAGCGGCATGCGCATCAGCCTCGAGGTCAACGTGCCCGCCGGGTACTGGGTGTCCGCCGACACCAGCATCCAGGCCAGCACCGTGGGCGCGGCCGTGCCCCAGGATCTGGCGCTGACCGCTTTCGCCGACGCCACCGCGACCATGGAGCAGCTCTCCTACCTGCTCACCGGGCCGATCACCGCCCCGACGGTCACCGACACCACCGACGGAACCGGCGGCGACTCGTTCACCTACACCGGGCAGATCGGCGCCGGGCAGACCCTCACCGTGGACGCCGCCACCTGGCAGCTGACCGGCAGCGGCGGCCTCGTGCCCGACCCCGGGCGGCTGACCAACACGGG
>NZ_JBIVVI010000049.1:0-16443 GCF_044757675.1 Kitasatospora sp. NPDC091257 | reverse complement strand
GCCTGCTGCGCAGTGGGTCCACCCCCTGCCTGCTGACGGTCCTGCGGCTGGCGGCGTACCAGGAGACGGGCAGGAGGAGCGATCCGGACCTGGCGGCGGCACTGGTGCGTGCCGGTCGTCTCGCCCTGGCGGTCGAGCTGGTTCGCTCGGGCGCCGGTCGGGCCAGGCCGGAGGAGGATCTCGTCCACCTGGTGCGGACGGCGGGCGAGGCCGGGGATCTGGACGGTGCGCGGGCGCTCGCCGAGTCGCTGACCGACCGCGCGCTGCGGGACAGCGCCCTGGTCGCCCACATCCCGGCGGTGGCACGCGCCGGTGACCACGAGGGTGCCGCCGGCCTGGCGCGGACGGTCCGCTACCCGCACAACTGGCCGCGTGCCTGGGCCGGGCTGGCGAAGGCGGTGGCGGACGGCGGCGACCTCCCGGCCGCACTCGGGTACGCCGCCAGAGCCGTCGAGTGCGCCGGCGCCGGCGCGGAGTCGGGGCGCGCGCTCGTGACGGCGATGGAGATCGCGTATGCCGCCGGCGACCACGTTCTGGCGGGCATGTTCGCCGACCGCGTGGAGGACCTCGTCCGCCGCGAGGGCCGCAAGGGTACCGGGCAGCGCGCGTCCCTCGTCGCGGTGCTGGCCTTCGAGGCCCGCATCGGCGACCTGGGCCGGCTCGACGCCGTGCTGCGCAGCGTGGCCCGTGCCGCCGCGAGGGCGGCCGAGGAGGCCGAGGCCGCGGCGACGGGGTCGCGGGAGCGTGACGCCGACCCCGATGTCCTGTGCCTCACGATCCGCGCCCGGCCCAGCCCGCACTTCGACGCGAGGATCGTGCCCGAGCTGCTGGAGGCGATCGCCGAGAGCGCCGACCGGGAG
This sequence comes from Kitasatospora sp. NPDC091257, assembly GCF_044757675.1. Taxonomy (NCBI): domain Bacteria; kingdom Bacillati; phylum Actinomycetota; class Actinomycetes; order Kitasatosporales; family Streptomycetaceae; genus Kitasatospora; species Kitasatospora sp. NPDC091257. Next base: position 15,583 of record NZ_JBIVVI010000049.1, on the reverse strand, counting down.
GTGGCCCTCGCCCTGGCCGACCGGGCCGAGGAACTGCTCCGCCGCGACGCCGGCTTCGAGGGCTTCGCGCTGCGGGAGGCCGTGACCTTGCTGCTGGCCCGGCACGGGCAGGTCGAGCGGGCCACGGCGCTCGCCGACCGGATCGTCGATCCCGATCTGCGGGCGGCGCGGAAGGCCGGAGTCGTCGAGGCGCTGGCCCGGTCCGGGGACACGGACCGGGCCGAGGCCCTCGCTCATGCCCTGGCCGACCGCCGGGCGCGGAGCCGGGCCTTGATGGCGGTCGTCGGCGAGCTGGCCCGGCGCGGCGAGACGGCCCGGGCCGAGGCCCTCGTCCCCGCGATTCCCGACCGCTGGGGGCGGGGCGAGGCACTCGTCGACGTCGTCGGTGCGCTGGCCCGCCAGGGTGAGCCGGAGCGGGCCGAGGACCTGGCCCACACGATCCCCCACGGCCGGGCGCGGGCGCGGGCCCTGGCCGCCCTGGTGGAACGGTCGGAGCCCGCCCGCGCCCGCAGGCTGGCCGCCCGGGCCGTGTTCCTCGGCGGCTGGGCGATGATCCTCGACGACCTGGAGGAGATCGCCCCCGGTGGGACAGTGGCCATCGCCGACGAGGAAATGCGCCGGCGGAAGGCACGCACTCCCGGCACGGGGGCGACACAACGATGAGGACGGCCCCCGGGCCGTCGGCCGTGACGCGGGGCTGAGAGCGGCGCGGGAACGGACGAGGCGGGCCGACCCCCGTACGGGAGCGGAGCAGGAGCGGGACCCGCCTTCGGCGATGCACTCCGCGGGACCTGTCGGCGATGGCGGGCGAACGGAAGTTCCTGATGGTCGCGGACTCCAAGCTGGTGTCCTATGCGAACATCGCCGCCTTGCAGACCGCCGGGGTGGAGTTCATCGCACCGGTCCCAGCCGCGCAGGTCAAGGACGAGGTCTACGCTGCCCTCGATCTGGAACAGGCTTCGGTGGTGGACTGGGTGCCCGACCGGGAGGCGGGCAAGGCACCTGCCGAGCGGGAGGTCTATCGGGTACTGGAGGACGTCCACACCCTGGCCGGGCCGCGCAAGCGCGACCCGGTGCTCACAGTGCGCCGGATCCTGGTCCACTCCACCGCCAACGCCAAAGGTCAGCAGGCCGCCCGCGCCAAGCGCCTGGCCAAAGCCACCGAGGAGCTGGACAAGCTCGCCCGTGCGGCGGGCGGACGGCATTACAAGACTCGGGAGAAGATCGCCGCCCGGGTCGGGGTCATCGCCGCCCGCCGCCGTGTGGTCTCGTGCCTGCGCTGGCACATCACCGAGGACGAGGCCGGCACCCCGGGCCTGGACTGGCATGTCGATCACCAGGCGCTGGATGCCGAGGCCGCCGTCGACGGCTGGTACGCACTGCTGGCCGGCCTGTCCGCCGACAAGGCCGACCCCGCGCAGGTCCTGGTCCACTACAAGGGCCAAGGCGCGGTCGAGCGCCGCTACGCGGACTTCAAGGGCCCGCTCGCCGTCGCTCCGCTGTTCGTGCAGCACAACCACCGCGTCGCGGCTCTGGTCCAGGTGATCTGCCTGGCACTGCTGGTGTTCTGCCTGATCGAACGCCAGGTCAGACGGGCGCTTGGCCCCGAACAGACCATGGTCGGCCTCTCTCCGGACAACCGCCGGGTCCGCCCCACCGGCCGGATGATCCTCTATCACCTCGGCGAACTCACCCTGCGCATCGGCAGCATCGTCGACCGGCCGATAGTGCAGATCACCCGCGGCGTTCAACTCCACCTCCTCGAACTCCTCGGCATCGAAGTCACCCAAACCCGCTGGCCACAGACCTGAACCGGTGACCCCTGCAGTGCAGGCCCAGCCCTCGGGGCCAGCCCCGTACGATCAGATGCCGTGATCACGACCAGGGCAGACGGCCTCACCCTCGATACCGACCCCGCGCGCATCGATCTCGACCGCGTGCACCATTGGCTTTCCACTGACGCTTTCTGGGCTCTGGGCCGGAGTCGAGAGACCGTGGCGCGATCGATCGAGCACTCGCTCGTCTTCGGTGTCTACACCCCGGACACCGCCGGGCAAATCGCATTCGCCCGAGTCGTCACGGACTACGCCACCTTCGGTTGGCTTTGCGACGTCTACGTCGCCCGCGAGTCACGCGGCCGGGGCATCGGTACCTGGCTGGCGGAGTCGGTCGTCGCGGCGCTGGCGCCCTACCGGCTGAAGCGGTTGATGCTCTCCACGTTGGACGCGCACGAAGTCTACGCACGTGCTGGCTTCTCGGCCGTGGCCGAACCAGAGAAGCTGATGTTGATCACCGCGCCAGCCACTTCGACGGTTCCGACCGAACCGGCAACCGGAGGCGTAAAGCCACTGGCCACAGACCTGAAACGGTGACCCGCGAAGTACGGGACCAGCAGGGCGTCGGTGTAGAGGGAGAACTGCAGAGCGGCATCGACCAGCGTGTCCAGGTCGACGTCAGCGGGGTCGAAGCTCTCCCAGTCGGCGCGGGGAGACCGACGGCGGCGATCGGCCCGAGGTTGCCTCACCAGTGACCGGTCTGGCGCCGAGCCGGTTGCACCGGCATGACGGCCACTCCGCTGTTCGCGCCGCCGTTGCACTCCGACACCCGCGACGAGAGGGCGTTCCCGACGGCGAGGACCAGGCGCGGCGCGCTGCCGAACAGGCGGCGCTGCACCGGGCCGCCGACGCGGGGAGGCGGCGGCCGCGTGGGTGCGTGTGCTGGCCGGCCACCAGGACGAGGAGGACCACGGCCGGCTGCTGGAACGGGTGGCCGAGGCGATCGTCCGGGCGAGCAGCCGCGAGATCGTCCCGGGCAGCAACGGCCTGCTGACCGAAGGACCTCGCTACACGCTGGCTGCGGACATGGTGCTCGGCGCCCTGTACTCCACCGGCACGCTACCCCAGCTCCACCCCGGCGAGCGGATGCCGCTGATCGTCGTCTGCTCGATCACCACCGCCTTCCCGTCCTGCGTGCTCGGCGGCCTGCCCCGCGAACTCGGACTCCTCGCCGCCGAATTCGAGGCCGCCACCGTCGGCCGCCGCGCCGCCCGCCTGGCACCACCGGTCGTCGCCGCTACCTCCGTCTTGCCCGCCACTGGCCCTGGACCTACGTGATCACCAGCGCTCTCAGTCGCCTGCAATCGCTGCCGAACCCCGGCTGACCAGCAATAACGGCCCATCCCGACGAGCAGCCCTGCCCCCGGAGTCGTGGAACCCGGCGCCCACTCGACGCGACAGCCGGGCCACCGCCCTGCCCTTCACCAGCCCGAGAAGCCGAAACGGCCCGCCCGAGAAACCGACGGGCCGTCACGAAAGATCGAGGTTGGCGACAGAGCCCAGAAGTTGGACCAGAACCACGATTCGTGATCGAAGCACAACCTTGCCTGACCCACCGATCGGGATCCCCCGATCGGGATCCTGCAGGGCCGGCCCAAGACGAAGTGGGGCTGGCCCCCGCCAGCCATCCTCCAGACCGGCCGACCATGACACGTGGGGAACGCGGATACCGAGTCTGAACACCCGGAAGGCATGGGCCGAAGCGCGTGGCACAGCTCCCGCGCGACTCCGGCGTTCACTGCGCGAGACGGTGAGGTCGGCGGGTAGGCCGCCAGCATCCGCCGCGATTCGACGCCGCCAACACGGACGCCGGGGCGCCGGCCAGCACCTCGCTGCTGTGCTCACCGCCGCCGGCCGTCCGGGACTGAGTTTGTGATTATCGGTTGGTGCCGTAGAGTCGGGACCACCGACGCGGGGTGGAGCAGCTCGGTAGCTCGCTGGGCTCATAACCCAGAGGTCGCAGGTTCAAATCCTGTCCCCGCTACCAACAGACGCCGGGGCTGACGTACATCGTGCGTCAGCCCCGGCGTTCTTCCGCGTTCCAAGCCGCTGCTCCACCAAGGGCGTACCCGGCTGGACAGCACCCCGAGCGCCTTGTTGATCTGCGGCTTCCAGCTGGGCCCGGCCGCCGCGCTGGAGACCGTGGCGTGCGAGACGCCAAGCCGTTCCGCCGGATTCGTTGTCGGGAAGTTGCCCCTCCCACGGACCGGGCAGATGACGCGGGGGTCAGGGCCAGCTTGCGGGCACGGTGTCCTTCGTCACCAGCCTGTTGCTGGACCAGCAGAGTCGGTAGATGTCGACCTCTTCCAACAGGTTGCGGCCGGAACGGTAGAACTCGCACGTGGCGCCGGGCGGCCGGGGTGCGGAACGGGCGTGGTCGGGCGGGTAGGGGTAGGCGCGGGCGGGCAGCAGAGGGGTGAGTTCGACGCGCGGCCGACCGATGGTCAGCTCGTCGAACCGGGATGGCGGCAGCACGCTCGTCGTCAGTTGCCAGGCCAGATAGACGGCGGCGGGCACGAAGAAGGCGGCTGCGACGACCGGCGCTGCGAAGGCAGCGATGGAGCGGCGGCGAGCAGCGCTCCGTACGGAGGCGAGCCGCCTGGCGCTCTCTGGTGTGACGGCGTCCGTGTTGAGGGCTCGGGGGGAAGCGGTCCCGGACGGCAACGCGGACTCGGTGTGCCGCCCGCGGGTCCTGGCCTGTGTTCCGGGCGCCGTCCCGGGTCCCGGAGGCGGTGTCCTCGGGTGGGCCGCGGCCTGGTGCGGGAGGACGGCGGTGACGCAGAACCCGTCCTGATACGGGCCGCTCCACAAGGAGCCTCCGAGAACCGACACCCGCTCCCGAAGCCCCATCAGGCCCCGGCGGCCGACGCCAGATGTCGGGCCTTCGGCCGTGTGCGCCGGCCCGTCAGCCGGTGGAGCGGCGTTCACGACGCTCACGCGGGTACGGTCGGCCTCGTGTGTGATCCGCACCCGGATCGCACCGTCCGGCGCGTGCTTCATGGCATTGGTGAGGGCCTCCTGCACCACCCGGTACATCCCGCGCTCGACCAGCGGGGACAGCGTGGGCACCGCCCCGCGCCGCTCCCAGCGCACCGGCACCCCGGAGGCGACCGCCCGTGCGAGGAGGTCCTCGACGGTGTCGTTGACGGGCAGGCCCGCACCTGTTTCCGTTCCGGGCGGGTCGTGCAGGACGGCGACGGTCTCCCGCAGTTGTTCCACCGCGTCCGCGATCGTCCCGCGCAGTTCGGCGACTTCGGCGCGATCGCGGTCCGTGAGGTCGGGGGAGAGTTCCAGGGCCCCGGCGCGCAGGGCGACCAGGCTCAGGGCGTGGCCGAGGGAGTCGTGCATGTCGGCCGCGATGTCCGCGCGTTCGGTCAGCCGCGCCCGCTCCGCGACCAGGTGTTGCCGCTCTTCCAGGCTCCGGGCCAGCCGCCAGCCCTCCCGCACGAGTTCGCGCCGGCCACGCCAGTGCCGTCCGGCCAGCCAGGGCAGCAGAAGGGCGGAAGGCAGCACGGTCAGCGCGTAGAACCACCAGACGGCCTGCGTCCGCAGCACCGCGCACGTCGCGAGATCGGCCGCGAGGCACCCGGCGAGCACCAGGAGCGGGCGCCGTGCCGCGGCGACCCGGGCGCCCAGCACACAACTCAGGGCGGCCAGCGACAGGACCTGGGCGTTGGCGGGGGTCGCGGAGTCGGCCAGACCCAGCGCGCACAGCCCGTTGACGAGGACGACCGCGGCCCCCGGTCGACGGCGGGCCAGTGGCACGGCCACCGCCAGGACGGCCAACGGGAGGAGCAGGTCCAGGGCCGGCGAGGCCGCGCCCGCTTCCCGGAACCCGTAGCCGGTGGCGGCAGCGAGCACGCTCCACAGGGCCACGTCGCCGCGTACGGACCTTGCTGAAGGTATGCGCGTGTGCAGCATGACGCGTCGACTGTCCTTTCGATGGTTGTCCTCACCTGCCCGGGTCGATTCTGTGGGACGGGCCCGGACGTCCGACCATGGGGTGGGCACGGTGAGGGCGTCCGGGCCGGTTCCGACGCGGGGTCAGGCGTCCCGGCGGCGCAGCACGTACAGGCCGATCAGGTGTGCGGTCGCGGCCCACGCCGCCACGATCAGGACCGCCGTCGCCGGTGGGTACGGGGCCTCGGCGCCGATGCGCATGAAGTGGTCTCCGGATCCGTGCGGCAGATGGTCGTTGACGTCCGCGAGCGTCGGGCCTCCGAGCCCCAGGAGCACGCTCGGCAGTGCCCACAGGAGTGTGACGAGGATTGAGAGCGCGTCGGCCGGGTGGCGCGTGGCGAACGCCACCCCGACGGTCAGCACGGCGACCAACGCCTGGTAGAGACCTACCGCGAGGACCTGCCGGAGGCTCGGGCCTGTCTCGAAGGAAGCCCGTCCGTCGAACGCCACCCAGGCCACCGCCGTGCCCACGACGGCGAATGTGGTGCCGGCGACGAACGCGACCACGGCCGCCACCAGTGCCTTCGCCGCCTGGACCCGATGCCGCCGGGGCACCCACAGCAGGGAGGCCCGCACGCTCCCCGTCGAGTATTCGGAAGTCACCGCGACCGTGGCCAGGACGACGACGGCGAACTGGGCGAGGACGGCGGAGGAGGCCGCCGCGTTCCCGACGGGCTGGATCGGATGCCCGTTGATGCGGGCGATCGAGGCGTAGTAGTAGGTGAAGACGCCGGTGATCGCGAGGCCCGCCAGAAGGCAGAGACAAGGGGCCCGGACGGACCACAGTTTGGTCCATTCGGAGGCGATCGCCCCGGCGAAGCCACCGGGTGCGCCCCGGCCAGGGGTGTCGGGCACGGCCCTGGGCGGGTCCGTCGGCCTGTCGGGTGTCGTCGTCGTGGTCACTGTCGTCCCCCTTCGTTCGGCGCCGCGGCCTCGTCGGTCGTGTCCGCGCCTTTGCCGCCCGTCGTGTACTCGGTGCTGCGCGCGGTCAGGTCCATGTACGCCTGCTCCAGCGAGACCCGGACATCGCACAGCTGGTGCAACCGGACCCGGCAATGGTGGGCCAGGTCACCGATCTCGGCGGCGGTGCGGCCCTCGACGGTGAGTTCGCCGGACGCGGACGTCTCGACACTCACCCCCTCAGCCGTCATCAGGCGACGGACCAGCGTCGCCCGCTCCCCGGGGTCGGGCACCGCGGCGCGCGCCGACGCGGGAGAGGCGGCGGCGAGGAACTCCGTCATGGAGGTGTCGCTCAGCAGCCGGCCCCGTCCGATGACGACGAGATGGTCAGCCGTCAGCTGCATCTCGCTCATCAGATGGCTGGAGAGGAACACGGTGCGTCCTTCCGCCGCCCGGTCACGGACGAGCCGACGGATCCAGCGCACACCGTCCGGGTCGAGGCCGTTGACCGGCTCGTCCAGGACGAGCACCGGCGGATCGCCGAGCAGGGCGCCCGCCACCCCGAGCCGCCCGCTCATGCCGAGCGAGTACGTGCCCGCCGGCCGGCGGGCCGCCTTGGTCAGGCCCACCGTCTCCAGCACCTCGTCCACGCGGCGTACCGGGATGCCGTTGGCCCGGGCCTGGGCGAGCAGGTGCGTGCGGCCGGAACGGGCCGGGTGGACGGCCCGGGCGTCCAGCATCGCGCCGACCGCACACAGCGGCCGTCGCAGGTCCGCGTAGGGCCGGCCGGCGATCAGGGCCCGCCCGCGGGTGGGGTGGTCCAGGCCCAGGATCATGCGCATCGTGGTGGACTTCCCGGCCCCGTTGGGGCCGAGGAAGCCGGTCACGCGGCCGGCCTGGACGTCGAGTGTCAGCTCGTCCACGGCGAGGGTGTCGCCATAGCGTTTGGTGAGTCCTTGGAGGGTGATCACGGAGTTCCTTCATGTAGGTCGCGGACCGCGGAATACAGCACGCGGACGTCGACGGTGGCGCGCACCGGCCGACGCGTGATGGGCCTGGCCCGGGGCGGCCGCCTCGTTTTCCGTACGGAAGCGACGCTAGGAGTCCGCGGCGTCGGCGCCCATTGGTCGAACGGCAGCGGCGTCCTGCCTTTCGTCGGGGGTATGCCCCGACCCGGGGCGGATCTGCGGGACTTGCCGTTCGCACGGTGGTGCGTCGGCCGTAGGCTCGCCGCGTGGAAGAGACGACACCGAGCAGCCGGCCGGTCCGGGTCCTGGTGGCCGACGACGAGGCGATGGTCCGGGCTGGTGTGCGGGCCATCCTCGCCAGGGACCCGCACGTCGAAGTGGTCGCCGAGGCGGGTGACGGGCACGAGGCCATCGCGCTCACCCGCCGGTACCGGCCGGACGTGGTCCTGTTGGACATCCAGATGCCCGGCTTGGACGGGCTGACAGCAGCGGCGCGGCTCCACCGAGAGCCGACGGCAGTCGGTGTGATCATGCTGACGACCTTCGGTCAGGACGAGTACGTCACCCGCGCCCTGGAGGAGGGCGCCGACGGCTTCCTGCTGAAGGCGGACGACCCGAGGGAACTGCTCAACGGGGTACGGGCGGTGGGAGCCGGCGGGGCCTACCTGTCCCCGCGGGTCGCCGGCCGAGTCATCGCCGGGCTGCGCGCCCACCGGGCGGCACATCCCCACCGCTCGCTGGAGCGACTCACGGAACGGGAGCGCGAGGTGCTGGCCGGACTCGGGACGGGGCTGTCCAACGCGGAGATAGCGAGCCAGCTGCACCTGGTCGAGGGCACGGTGAAGGCGCACGTCAGCGCGGTGCTCGCGAAGCTGGGCGCCCGCAACCGGGTGGAGGCGGCCATCGCCGCGTACGAAGCCGGCCTGATCCTGCCACGCCGTGGCTGACTCGGTGCCAGCGTCCCGCCACGTGCCGATCAGCGCGGCCGGTCTCCTCGCACATGCCGGGGGTCTTCGCCGGTTCCGGCCCGTCCGCGCTGACGGGCCGGAACCGGGGAACGGTCACACGCCGATGAAGCTCACCGTTCCGTTCGACACTGCCGTCGTCGCGGTCCGGCGGTTGCGGGAGGCGGGTGTGCCCGCGGCCGTCCGGTGCACCTGGTGCGACCGGACGGTGCCCGGCGACGGGACGCCGCTCGGTCCGGGGCCCTGTGCGTTCCGCTACTGGCCGAGCGCCCATTGCCTGGCGAATTCCCTCACCAGCTGTGACTGCGGGTTCTGCGCCACCTTCGGGCCCACCCGCCTCACCCGCTGAACGCCCTGGCGCGCCTGGGGGCGGCACCGGGGCTGGAGGGTGAGCACGGGTGGGCCGGGGGCCGTCAGGCGGCCGGCCAGCCGTGGTGGGTCAGGCCGCCGGGGTCGGTGAGGGCGCCGTGGATGCCGGCGGCGGGGTAGGGGATCAGGTCGTCGGGCAGGCCGTCCTCGGTGAACCAGCGCAGGTCCAGGCACTTGTCGGGTTCGCGGTTGACCGGCTCGCCCTCCCACGCGGTGGCGAGGTAGAACAGCCCGAGGCGCAGGGTCGCCGGGTCCTGGTGGTGCAGGACGGTGTGGGCGAGGTGGAGGCGGGCCGGGTCGGTGGTGATCCCGGTCTCCTCCTCCAGTTCGCGGGCGGCGCCGTGGGCCGGCTTCTCGCCGGGGTCGAGTTTGCCGCTGGGGGCGTGCCACTGGCCGTAGCCGTAGGGGCCGCCGCGCTGGGAGAGCAGGATCTTGCCGTCCGGGGTGCGCAGGACGACGTGGACGTCCACGACGGGAAGCGGGATGGGACTCGTGTCGCTGGTGCTCATGTTCTCTCTAACTCCCGTACGGGATTTTGGTGTTGGTCGTCCGGGGCGGGACCGCCTCCAGGATGGCCTGTGCGGTCTGTTCGGGGGTCAGGTGGGTGGTGTCCACGGTGTGGAGCCGGTAGCCGAGCCGTTCGAGCACGGGGACGGCCTCCTGGTAGAGCCGCAGTTCGCGGGCGGTGGCGGCGGCGTCGAGTTCGAAGCGGTGCCGGGTGCCGCGGTGGGCGAGGCGGCGCTGCACGGTGTCGGGGTCGGCGGTGAGGAGGACCGCGAGGTCGGGGACGTCCGCGCCCTCGTTGACGGTGAGGAGGAAGTCGGTGTCGACGCCGTCGGCGCGCTGGAGGACGAGGGTGGAGGGCAGGTAGCGGTCCAGCAGCACGGTGGTGCCGGCGGCGCGGCGGGGGCGGACGTCGGTGTCGAGCTGGTGGAGGCGGTCGGCGGCGACGGCCAGGGCGAGGGCGCGGCCGCGCATCGTCGCGGCGCTCGCGCGCACGGCCTGTCCGTAGGGGGTGGCGGAGGGGCCGGTGGCGGTGTGGACGGTGTGTCCGGCCGCCCGCAGGGCGCGGGCGGTGGCGGCGACGGCGGTGGACTTGCCCAGGCCGCTGGGCCCGTCCACGGTGAGCAGCAGGCCGGTCACGCGTCGACCTCCCGGCGGGCCGCGGCCGCGGCGGTGTTGCGGTGGTGCTGTTCGCGGGAGATGTCGGCGAGCCAGTCGTACAGCCGGGTGAGGGGGACGTGGCCGAACTGCTGGCCGGTGGCGAAGTTGAACTCGTCGCGGCCGCGCATCGCCTCGTCGGCGCCGTGCCCGGTGAGGTCGACGTCCCGATAGGTCTGCAGGGCCTCGGGGTCCCAGCCCTGCCGGACGAGGTCGGCGAAGACGGGCGAGCCGGGGTAGGGGCGGAAGGTGAACGCGGAGGCGCGGAAGGTGCCGGGCAGGCGGTCGGACAGGGCCCAGAGTGCGCGGATGTGGGCGAGGGTGGCGAGGGCGTCGTCCCTGGTCTCGCCGGGGTAACCGAGGATGAAGTACCCCTTCACGCCGATGCCCTTCTCCAGCAGCCGGCGGGCGACGGTGAGGGTCATGGCGGGGGTGATCCGCTTGTCCACCGCTTCCAGGACCGGGGCGGAGCCGGATTTGATGCCCAGCGCGACCTCGCGCAGTCCGTTGGTGCGCAGCCGCTCCAGCACGGTGTCGCTCTCGCGGTCGAGGACGTTGACGCGGCCGGTGGCGTCCCACACGTACCTCTCGCCGACGCGCTCGGCGGCGAAGGCGTCCAGGGCGGGGTGGATGACGCGGCGGGCGCCGAGGAAGAGGTCGTCCACCGCGCGGAAGGCCGTGCAGCCGAAGTCGGCGTCGAGCCGGTGCATCTCGGCGATGACGTCCTCGGGGGCGCGGGTGCGGATGCTGACCTCGGGGTTCATGGAGGCGGCGGCGCCGCAGAACCCGCACTCGTAGGGGCAGCCGCGCGAGCACACCAGGTTGGCCTCGATGCGGCCGTCGGCGGCCCGGTACGGGTCCTGGGTGAGGAAGCGGCGGTCGACGGCGAGGGCGTTGATGTCCGGGGCGAGCCAGCGGGCGGTGTCGCCGCGTCGCGGGATGCCGCAGGCGGTGGTGGAGAGCAGGCGGTCGCGCCACATCACCTTCGGCAGTTCGCGGCGCCGGTGGACGTCCCCGAGCAGGGCGGTGACCCGGGTCTCGCCCTCGCCGATCACCAGGGCCTCCAGGCGGGCGAAGCGCGGGTCGGCCAGGACGCGCTGCGGGTCGGCCTTGGCGTGGTGGCCGCCGGCCATCAGTGCGATCGCCGGGTCCAGGGCGGCGGCGATCCGCGCCGTCAGCTCGTACGTCGGGGCGAGGAGGTTGAACGCGGCCCAGCGCGGCCGCAGCGCGTTGACGGCGTCGACGGTGTGCCGGATGCCGAGTCCGTGGGCCTCGGCGTCCAGGATCCCGACGTTGAAGCCGTGCGCGGCGGCGTGGGTGGCGATGTAGCCCATGCCGAGGACCGGCAGCGTGTAGTCGTTGACGCGCGGGCGCAGGCCGTAGTCGCGCAGCGGGGCGTTGACGAACAGGCAGTCGAGGGCGCGGTCCGGGTCGGCTCCGGCGACCAGGTCATGGGTGGTGCGGGTCTGTTCCTCCGAGCTGATGGGTGCGGGCATGGGCCCCCCAGGTGAGTGTCGACAGGGTGAGGGTGTGCAGGTGGCGCGGTTCGTCGCCGGCCAGGTGGTGCCAGTGCGCGCCGAACAGGGCCTCGGTCTTCTTCGGCTTGTCGGCGGCGGGCCAGGGATGGTCGGGAGCGATCCGGGCGGCCCAGGTGCGGACCGCGAGGTCGGCGTGCGGGTACACGGAGAAGTCGCCGGTGAAGTCGGCGGCGGCCGCGGCCGCCGTCCAGGGCCCGATCCGCGGCACGCCGACGAGCTCGGCGGCCAGGGCGGTGGCGTCCAGCTGCTCCCAGTGGGTGCGGTGCTCCAGGTAGGCGCCGGCGGCCGCGCGCAGCGCGGTGCGGTGGAACGTCGTTCCGACGGCGGCGAACTGCTCGTCGGTCAGGGTGAGGACGGTCTCGGGCGTCGGCGCGGTGCGGAGGGCCTGGCTGTGATGGGGGCCGTTGTCGGGGGCGGGCAGCTCGGTGCCGTGGGTCGCGCACCAGCCGCGGTAGAGGCGGCGGGCCTGGTCGGCGCGGACGACCTGGCGCAGGACCGCGGTGGTGATCGCGTCCCACAGCCACGGGTTGGCCACGCGCACGCTCGGCCCGAGGCCGCGCAGGCCGGTGAGGAGGGCGGCCGGGACGGTGCCGGGCAGCTGCCCCGGGTCGGTGGTGACGAGGGTGGGCTTGGTGTCCTCCGTGCCGTCCACGCAGGTCAGGTCGAGGCCGTCGGAGGTGAGGGTGGCCAGCCACTGGCCGTCGGCGGTGCGCAGGGGGCGCTGCCGGTGGCCGGTGGCGGTGTTCTCCTGCCAGGCCGGGTGATCGGTCGTCAGGACGGTGTGCACGGGGAGCTCCTTGCCTCGGGTGCCGCGACGGGTCGCCCCAGCTTGCCAACTCCGGGCGGCCGCCGGGGCCGGTTCGGCCGGTATCCCGCCGGTGCCGCAGCGCCGCAGCGCCGGAGTGCCGGGGCCGCGGGGCCGGGGGCTGGTCAGCGGCGTGCGGGCGGGAGGTCGATCACGCCGGCGGCGGCGAGGCTCCCGTAGAGCGCGTGGTGCTCGGCGTCGGTCATCCGGCGCGAGTGCACCGGTGCCTCGCCGTCGACGGGCGCGGGCCAGGCGGAGACCGGCGGGATCAGGTCGGCGGCGGCATGACGGACATGGTGGGTGCGACGGACATGGTGGGTTCGGCCGATGTGACGCTCAACCTCTGGCGCCGGCCGCTCGGCGAGGTGCCGGCCGAGGTGTGGGACCGCACCGAGCTGACCGTGCTCATCCTCGCCGACACCGGCATCAGCGAACTCTCCTCCGGTATCGGCCGGTTGAGCGCTCTGCGGACCCTCGACCTCGGGCACAACCGGCTCACCGCGCTGCCCGCCGAGCTCTGCGACCTCACCGGCCTCCGGGACTTCCTCTACCTGCACGACAATGCGCTGACCGCCCTGCCCGAGGCGCTCGGACGGCTCACCGCGCTGCGCTACCTCAACGTCGGCGAGAACCGGCTCACCGAACTCCCGTCCACCATCGGCGACTTGGCCTCGCTGATCGAGCTGCGCGCGCAGCACAACCGGCTCACCGCTCTGCCGGAGGCGATCGGCGAACTCGGCGAGCTGCGCGAACTCTGGCTACGCGGGAACGAATTGACCGATCTGCCGGAGTCGGTCGGTCGGCTCGCCGGGCTGCGCGAGCTGGAGCTCCGGGAGAACGCCCTCACCGAACTGCCCGACGCGCTCGCCGGGCTCCCGCAGCTGCGCCGCCTCGACCTGCGCGGCAACCGGATCACCGAACTGCCCGACTGGCTGACCGATCCGGGCGCGCTGCCCGCGCTGGAGAAGCTGGACCTGCGGTGGAACGAGGTGCGGCCGCGGGGCCGGCTGCTGGCGGCGCTGGCCGCGCGCGGGTGCGTGACGCTCTTCTGAACCGCCGGGCTCCGGCCCGGGAGAAAAGATCATCGCCGACAGCGCGGAGCTGCTACCGTGGAACGCATGAAGCGCGCTGCACTCGCCACGACGACGCCGGAGAGAGTCCCGGCGCGCTGACTGCTGACCCAGTTCGAAGCCCCGGGGCGAGTGCCCCGGGGCTTCGCCGTTCCCGGACCCACTCGCCCGCCCACCCGAGTGGAGACCACCGCCATGAACGGCCGCCCCCCGCAGGACCGCTCCCCGCACGATCACGACCTGCACGACCGCCCGATGCACGACCACCGCAAGCTCGGCCGCGAACTCGACCTGTTCGACACCGACCCGCTGATGGGCTCCGGCCTGCCGTACTGGCTCCCCGACGGTGCCGCGATCCGGCACTCCCTGGAGGAGTTCATCCGCGGCCGCGAGCGCCGGGCCGGCTACCGCCACGTCTACTCCCCGGTGCTCGGCAAACGCGAGCTGTACGAGATCTCCGGCCACTGGGCGCACTACCGCGAGGACATGTTCCCGCCCATGGAACTGGGCGCCGAGGAGATGGTGCTGCGCCCCAGCCTCTGTCCGCACCACGCGCTGATCTACCGCTCACGCTCCCACAGCTACCGGGAACTGCCGCTGCGCATGGCGGAGTTGGGCGGCATGTACCGCTCCGAGCTGTCCGGGGTGCTGGGCGGGCTGACCAGGGTCCGGGCGATCCAGCTGAACGACGCCCACATCTTCTGCACCCCGGAGCAGGCGGCCGACGAGGCCGTCGCCGCACTGGAGCTGATCCGCGAGGCGCACCGGGCACTGGGCGTCGTCCCGGTCCGCTACCGGCTCTCGCTGCCCGGCGCGGGCGGCAAGTACGTGGCGGACCCGGAGCTCTGGGAGCGCGCCGTCGCCCTGCTCACCGAGGTGCTGGAGCGCTCCGGGGTGCCGTTCGAGGCGGCGGAGGGCGAGGCGGCGTTCTACGGGCCCAAGATCGACGTGCAGATCGCCGACGGCGCCGGCCGTGAGTTCACCCTCTCCACCGTGCAGATCGACTTCCACCAGCCGGAGCGGTTCAACCTGCACTACATCGGCGCGGACGGCGCCAAGCACCGCCCGGTGATGGTGCACCGCAGCGTGATCGGCAGCGTCGAGCGGGTGGTCGCCCACCTGATCGAGCTGTACGGCGGCGCGTTCCCGGCGTGGCTCGCGCCCGTCCAGGTGGTGCTGCTGCCCGTCTCCGAGGCCGAACTGCCGCAGGCCGAACGGTTCCGGCAGCGCTGCCTGGACCTCGGCCTGCGCGCCGAGGTCACCGGGCCCGAGCACGGAACCCTGGGCGCCCGGATCCGCGAGGCCCGGCTGGTGCCGTACCAGGCGGTGATCGGGGCGAAGGAGGCCGTGGACGACCGGGTCGCGCTGCGGTTGCGGGACGGCCGACGGCTGGAGCCGCTGCCGGCCGAGGAGGCGTGGGCGCGGATCGGCGCGCTGGTGGCGGCGTGCGACGCGGAACTGTGGGCGGAGGACGCCTCCCGGCGGTCGTAGGGCCCGGTCTCGGACGCCCGCCCGCGGGGCCTCGGTGGGGCCGTCCGGGGCATACGTACGACTAGTGCGGTGTGCGGTGTGTCGGTCGGGCCGAGGGCGGCGGCCGCCCGTCGAATGGGCCGGGCGGCCGAGTCCGTGGCCGCCGCTGTCCCCACCCGTACGGAGGTACTCCCGATGCGCATCCCACACGGCTTCGCCGTTCCCGCTCTGGCCGGCTGTCTCGCCCTCGCCGGAGCGGTGGCCGCCACCCCGGCAGGCTCGGCCGAGCTCCGCCCGCTGCCCAGCCCCGCCGTCCAGTACTGTGCCGCGGTGCTCGGGCACGTCCCGGGCGCCGACGCCGCCTCGCAGGCTCTCGGGCGGGCCTGTTCCTCGGACTTCCGGGCCGATCAACTCGCGCAGGCCGGAGGAGGATTCGAGGCGTACGGGCCGGCGGGCCACCCGTCGCTGCCGATGGAGTAGGCCCGGTCGGGGCGGTCCGCCGGCCGACCGCGCCGCACGAGGCGCAAGCCCCGTGCGGCGGG
>NZ_JBIVVI010000048.1:0-16522 GCF_044757675.1 Kitasatospora sp. NPDC091257 | reverse complement strand
CACACCCTCCTCCCCCACCCCCCCGCGGGCCCGCGGGCCGGGCCGGCCCCCCCCCGGTTGGGGGGGGTGGCCCCCCCCCCCGGGGCCCCCCCCCGGGGGGGGGGGTTGGGGGGCCCGCCCCCCCCCCCGCGCCGCGGTTCTCGTTTCCGGGGCCCGGTCGCCTCAGCGCGAGGCGCGCAGCTCCGGCAGCTCGATCAGCTCGGTCTCGTCCTCCGGCGTCAGGTCCACCACGGTCGGCTCGCCCTGTTCGGGCCGCTCGGCCGGCTCCGCCGCCCGGGCCTCGGCCTCGGCCTTCGCGGCCACCGCCTCGTCGCCCACCACGTCCGCCAGGTCGGCGCGCTCCCCCAGCTCGGCGACGCTGCCCACCGCCGGCGCCGGGGCCGCCGGGCGCGCCGGAACGGCCGAGCCGCGGCCGAAGAAGCTGAAGCCCTGCCCGCGCGTCTGCCCGGACTGCGCCGGCCGCGGCCGCTGCCGCTCCCCCGGCGCGGGCGCCGCGGCGGGCACGGCCGGAGTCCCGCCGAGCTGACCGACCGTCGCGGTCAGCGCCGGACGCACCGGCTCGGGACGCACCGGCTCCGAACGCACCGGCGACTGGGCGACCGGGGCCTGCCCCGGAGTGGGCACCGAGGGCGCCACCGGAGCCGGTACGGCCACCGGTGCGGGCACCGCGACCGCCGGAACCGCCGGAACCGCCGGGACGGCCGTGCCGACCGCCGGCTCCGCCGCACGCGCCCGCAGGGCGAGCTCCGCACCCGCCGTACGCGCCCGCTGCGCCTCCTGCTCCGCCGCGCGGCGCTCCAGGTGCCGCAGCACCGACGCCGCCCGCACGTACGCGGCCGGGCTGGCCGGGTGCTTCGGACGGCTCGCGGCGAGCGCCCGCTGGGCCGCCTCGGCCTCCTTGAGCGCCTGCTCGGCGACGGTCACGGCCCGCTCGCGCAGCAGCCGGGCGATCTCGGTCTCGGCCTTCGCCAGCCGTGACTTCTCCGCCGTCAGCCGCCGCCCGAACCGGGTGGCCCGCTCCTCGGCGACCTCCGCCGCGTACTCGGCCTCGGCCAACTGCTCCTCGAACCGCTCCTCGGCGCGCATCCGCTGGGCCGCGGACATCTCGGCGGCCGCCCGGGCCGCCTTGTCCCGCTGGCGCAGCAGCAGCGCGAAGCCGAGCGTCGCGATCACCGCCGCGACGCCCACCGAGCGCACCAGGATGGTGTCCTGACTGAAAAGCAGAGCGGCCAGTGCGGCGACCAGCAGTACGCCGGTGGCGGTGGGGGGGAAGGCCCGGCCGAGGACGGAGGAATGACGGTGGCGTCCGCGAGACATGTCCAAGAAACTAGCGTGCGAATTGGGGCCGTGTCAGCCCAGGGTCCCCTTCCGCCCTTGACAGGGTTCGGTTCTTACCGCACGTGCCCGGATTCTCACCCAAGATCACGAGGAAAGGGCCGCTCAGCGACGCCTCAGCGACACCTCAGCGGTGCGAGGCCGCCTGACCGCCCGGGTCGTCGTGGTTCTCCGGCAACTTGCACACGTGCTGGATCCAGAGCGCCGCCGCTATCACCGCGGCCCCCGCCAGCACCGCGAGCCCGGCCGTCACGGCCTGGTCCTTGCGGGCCGACACGTCCAGCTCGCCCAGCAGGTAGATCCCGGCCCCCGCGTAGACGCCGGTGACCACCGCCGAGACCAGCGCGCTGGCCTGCCCCAGCACCACCGCCCGGGCCGCCAGCAGCGGGTCGACCCCCTTCGCCCCGGGCTGTCGCTCGCGCACCGCCTTCAGCCGGGCCCGCAGCGACAGCGCGGTCGCCAGCAGGATCACCGCCACCGCCGCCAGCACCACCGGCGCCGCGGCGGGCACGGCCGGCAGCGTGTCCACGGAGGCCCACAGCTTGGCGCCGGCCCAGGACAGCGCCGTCGTGGCGGCGGTGATGCCGATCAGCAGGCGGAGGCGAAGCAGCTTCACTCGGAGGAGGTCCTTCCCGGGTACCAGAACCGGCCGCCCGCCCGGTGGCCCGGCGCGGCGACGCCAAGCCACCGTACCGGGCCCGGCCGGGCGGACACCCGCGCGAACGACGGACACCTACTCGTACGGCCGGGCCCCCGGTCGAGTTCCCCGGGCGACGGCTGGGCCGTCGGCCCGGCTGTCGGCCCTCCGAGCCCGGCCCCGGGCCTACTCCGGCAGCGTCAGCCGGATGTCCTCGCGGCGCTTCACGCCCTGCGCGTCCGGGCCGCCCAGCGCGGTCAGCAGCGCGTCCACCCGCCCGTGCCCGGGCACCTCGGCCTCCGGCTGGGCGTCCAGCCAGGGAGCGAGCACGAAGGCCCGCTCGTGCGAGCGCGGGTGCGGCAGCAGCAGCTGCGGGTCGTCGCTCAGCACGCCCTCGTAGGCCAGGATGTCGACGTCCAGGGTGCGCGGGCCCCAGTGGACGGTCCGCACCCGCCCGAAGGCGTCCTCGATGGCGTTGCCGCGCTCCAGCAGGTCCCGCGGGGGCAGCGAGGTGCGCAGCACCACGACCGCGTTGTAGTAGTTCGGCTGCTCCTCCGGCCCGCCGACGGC
Organism: Kitasatospora sp. NPDC091257; assembly: GCF_044757675.1. Taxonomy (NCBI): domain Bacteria; kingdom Bacillati; phylum Actinomycetota; class Actinomycetes; order Kitasatosporales; family Streptomycetaceae; genus Kitasatospora; species Kitasatospora sp. NPDC091257. The sequence goes on along the minus strand of NZ_JBIVVI010000048.1, from coordinate 13,980 downwards.
CTCCGTCTCGTACACCGCGGAGACGGCCTTGATCCTCAGCCCCGGGGTGTCGGCGAGCGCGTCGACGGCGCCCTGGAGGGTGTCCAGCCGGTTGCCCAGGTTGCTGCCGAGCGCGACGACCGCGCAGCGCTGGCTGTGCAGCGTGGTGTCGACGGAGTCCACCCGGTCCTCCAGGTCGAACGCGTTCGGCGTAGCGGTCTGGTCGCTGGTGCTCATCGGAAAACGTCCTCTACATCGGATACCGGGCGCGCGGTGGGGGTCATGCGCGGCCCCGGTGGATGGTCACGGTCACGTCGTCGAACGGCACGGTGATCGGGGCGTCCGGCTTGTGCACGGTGACCTCGACCTCCTCGACCGCTTCGTGCTTGAGGCACTGGTCGGCGATGCGCTGGGCCAGCGTCTCGATCAGGTCGACCGGCTCCCCGGAGATGATCGCGGTGACCTCCTCCGCCACCAGCCCGTAGTGCGCGGTGCGGGTGAGGTCGTCTCCGGCCGCGGCGGGGCGGGTGTCCAGGTACAGCACCAGGTCGACCACGAAGGTCTGCCCCTCGACGCGCTCACGCTCGAAGACGCCGTGGTGGCCCCGGGCTCGCAGCCCCCGCAGGGTGACGCGGTCCAGCAAACGAATCACTGCTCCCAGTCGGACGGGCCCCACCCGGCGAAAGGCACGGACGGGCAGGGCGAAGGCGGGCAGCACGCCCGCCACTCCGTTTCGAATCTACCCGCGAGCACGGACAACGCCTGACCGTCCTACCCGGCACGAACCGACGCCACGCGCACCGATATGGCGATTGACGTGAACGTTCGGTGACCACTCGGAAATTCCCGGCGACTTTTCGGCACGGCATTTCCGCGGCCGCCGGAATCAGCTCTCCTCGTCGTCGTCCCCGCTGGTCAGAACGGGTGAACCGTGATGCGACCAGAGCTTCCACCCGGCCGGGGTACGGCGGAACAGATTCGTCGACACGACCTTTCCGCCGACCAGCGGTCCGAGCTCCCCCTCCTCCTCCGACTCGCCGCCGGACAGGATGTTCTCGGTGCACGTGACAAGGGCCACATCACCGTGCACCTCGGCCTCGACATCGGTCAGGAAGAACTGGATGTACTCCGTGTTCATCATGATCAGCATGTACGACCTGGTCACCTGCGCCCGGCCGCGGAGCACCGGCCAGCCCGGGTGCACGCACACCACGCCGCCCTTGTCGTCGGCGTCGGCGGCACCCAGCCAGGCCTCCTCGACCGCTTCCAGGTCCCCCCGTTCCAGCGCCTCGTAGAGCCCCCTGTTCGCCGCGAGCACGGCCTCCAGGTCCGCCTCGCGCGCCCGCCCGGCCGTGCCGCCGCTCAACCTGCCGTCACCTGTCACAGACCCTCCCTCACCCCAACCGCGCCGCGTGCTGCCAGGCCGCGACCACCCGGACGGCGTCCGCCGTGCCGGACACGTCGTGCACCCGCACCGCCCAGGCTCCGGCCCGGGCGGACAGCACCGACACCGCGGCCGTCGCGTCGTCGCGCTCCCGGGCCGGGCGCAGTTCCCCGGTTGCCGGGTCGGCGAGCAGCGTACCCAGGAACCGCTTGCGCGAAGCCGCCACGAGCACGGGACGGCCGAGCGCGGTGAGCGCGTCCAGCCGGCCGAGCAGCGCCCAGTTGTGCTCGGAGGTCTTGGCGAAGCCGAGCCCCGGGTCGAGGATCAGCTGGTCCTCCTTGACCCCGGCCGCCAGCAGCGCGTCCACCCGGTCGGTCAGCTCGGCGACCACGTCCCGCACCACGTCGTCGTAGACCGCCGTCGCGTACATGTCGGCGGACTGCCCGCGCCAGTGCATCACCACGAAGGGCGCGCCGGTCTCGGCGACCACCCGGGCCATCGCCGGGTCGGCGAGGCCGCCGGAGACGTCGTTGACGATCGCGGCACCGGCCTCGACGGCGCGCTCGGCGACCGTGGCGCGCATGGTGTCCACGGAGACCATCACCCCGGCGTCGGAGAGCTCGCGCACCACCGGGAGCACCCGGCGCAGCTCCTCCTCCTCGGACACCCGCTGCGAGCCCGGCCGGGTGGACTCGCCGCCGACGTCCACCAGGTCCGCGCCGCGGGCCCGCAGCGCGAGGCCGTGCGCGATCGCCTTGGCGGGGTCGTGCCACATCCCGCCGTCCGAGAAGGAGTCGGGCGTGACGTTGACCACGCCCATCACGGCGCAGCGCTCCAGCCGCGGCAGACCGGCCGGCAGGGAGAAGGACGGCGAATCGTTCATGTTTCCCATTATCGAACGGGGTCCCCGCCGAGGATGCTCGGCGGGGGCCCCGTTCCGTGTCGGCGGGCCGGCCCCGGAGGGCGGTGACGGGCCTCAGGCGGCCTCGGTGACCTCGCGGGTCGACGGGACCGGCATCAGCCCCTCGCGCTGGCGCCGGCGGCCGAAGCGCGGCATGCCGAGCGTGATGAAGGCCTCCGCCTGCATCGCGGCGAAGCCGATCCGCGGCAGGTCCCGGGTGCTCGGGAAGACCAGGAAGCGCGGCTCCCACTCGGGCTGGAACTTGGCGTTGAACTTGTACAGCGACTCGATCTGGAACCAGCGCGACAGGAAGACCAGCAGCCCGCGCCAGGCGCGCAGCACCGGGCCGGCGCCGATCCGCTCGCCGCGGGCGAGCGCCGAGCGGAACATCGCGAAGTTGAGCGACACCCGGCGCACGCCCATCGCGGGCACCGCCTGCAGCGCGGCGACGATCAGCAGCTCGTTCAGGCCCGGGTCGGCGGCGCGGTCGCGGCGCATCAGCTCCAGCGAGATGCCGTCCGGCCCCCAGGGCACGAAGTGCAGCACGGCCTTCAGGTCGTCGCCCTCCTCGCCCTCCTCCGGGGCCTTGTGGGCGGTGACCACCACGCAGTCGTCGTCCAGCGGGTCGCCGAAGCGGCCGAGGGCCATCGAGAAGCCGCGCTCGGTGTCGGTGCCGCGCCAGCGGGCGGCGGCGTCGGCGATCCGGTACTTCTCCTCCGCGGTGAGCTCGGAGACCCGGCGCACCTGGCAGGAGTAGCCGTTGCGCTCGATCCGCTTGACCATCTGGCGCACGTTGCGCATGGCCCGGCCGGAGAGCGAGAAGGAGGCGGTGTCCACGATCGCCTCGTCGCCCAGCTCCAGCGCGTCCAGGCCCGCCTCGCGGGTCCAGACCTCGCCGCCGACCTCACTGCACCCCATCACGGCCGGCACCCAGGCGTGCTCGCGGGCCTCGGCCATGAACACCTTGATCGCGCCGGGCCAGGCCTCGACGTCGCCGACCGGGTCGCCGGAGGCCAGCATCACGCCGGAGACCACCCGGTAGGAGATCGCGGCCTTGCCGGTGGGCGAGAACAGCACGCTCTTGTCGCGGCGCAGCGCGAAGTAGCCGAGCGAGTCCCGCTCGCCGTGCCGCCCGAGCAGCTCGCGGACCTTCTCCTCGTCCTCCGCGGTCAGCTCGGGCTTCGGCTTGCCCGGGCGCAGCGCCAGGTAGGCGGTGGTGAAGGCGGTCAGCAGGCCGAGCCCGCCGAGCAGGTAGGCGACCAGGTCGGACATCCGGACGTTGTTGTACCGGACCGGGCCCTCGAAGCCGAACAGCCCGTACCCGACGTGCTGCAGGCGCTCGGCCAGGCCGGGGTGGCCGATCTCGTACTTGGTCCGGGTGCTCACGATCAGCAGGCCGAGCAGCACGCTGAGGACGCCCATGACGACCAGGTTGACCAGCGCCCGCCAGCGGGTGCGCGGGTCGGCCTTGGCGTAGAACTCACGCTGGTGGATCAGCATCACGACGAGGAGCACCAGCGAGACGACCGCCGGGCCGATCTGGTGCCAGCGCACGATGTGCAGTCCGGCGCTGACCGGCAGCAGCACGCAGACCGCCCGCCAGGCCCGCCGCTTGCGGCGGCGCAGCGCGTGCGCCAGCGGCACCAGCAGGATGCCGACCATCAGCGCGCCGACCGCCGCCAGGCTGGTGGTGCCGCCCGGCAGCTGCCCCGCGAAGGTGTGCACCTTGGTGTGCCGGAGCTTGGGGAACACCGCGCTGGCGATGTCCACGAGCCCGATCAGCAGACAGGCGTAGCCGACCGCTCCGGGGAGCCAGGCCCTCGGGACGGCGGACGCCTGGTTGCGCAGCGTCTGCAGGCCGCGGCGACGGCGCGGCGGCTGCTCGGGGCTCGGCTCAACGGACACGGGAACGCTCATGGAAGCTCAGCGTAGAGGCTGCGGTGCGGTGTCCTGTCACTCCGGGGGAGGACGCGTGATGGACCTTCATGCCTATTCCTTCATCAGGCAATGCGCATACCAAGGACCCGGAAACGATCGGTAAACCGGGTCCGTGGTCGCGCTGCGGGTTGAGCCGGCGGTGGGAGCCGGGGGCCCGCCGCAGCGTGGCGCGGCAGGACCCTCCGGGACGCGTTACGTACGGTGGACGCCGCATTCTAGGGCGCCGGTTGCCTGTGGTTCCCCCCGCCCTTCCCAGCCCGCCGGGCGTCCGGACGGCCTAGCCGCGGTGGCCCGGCCTGACGGACCGCCAGACCATGAAGCCTGCACCGCCCGTGTCCCACCGGAAGGCCGACGGCATGGAACTGACCAGCGACGCGCTGGTGAACTCGCTGCTCGCACTCGGCGTCGCGGCAGTCGTCGCGACCCTGTGGGTCTGGCCGCGGCTGGCACCCCAGCGGCCGCTGCCGGTGCTCGGCCGGATCGGACTGCTGACGGTCGTTCAGGCCTCGGTCCTGGCCGTGCTCGCGCTGTCGGTGAACAACTCCTTCGGGTTCTACACCTCCTGGGACGACCTGCTCAGTCCGGGCGGCGCCAAGCTCGCGCTGACCGGCAGCGCGAACCACAAGGGCGGCGCCCCGGTCTCCGACGCGCTGGTCCAGCCCACCACCGAGGGCGGCCTGGAGACCATCACCAACCTGCCGAAGGGCCCGCCCGAGGAGGTCGGCAGGATCGAGTCGGTCCGGGTCAGCGGCAAGGAGACCGGCTTCTCCGACCAGATGTTCGTCTACCTGCCGCCCGCGTACTTCGACCAGAAGCTCGCCCTGGTCCGCTTCCCCGTCCTGCTGGCCATCGCCGGCTACCCGGGCACCACGCTGAACCTGCTGCACGAGCTCCCGTTCGCCCAGACCGCGATCGACCTGCAGCGCTCCGGCAGGATGCCGCCGACCGTCCTGGTGATGGCCCGCCCGGCCGTCGTCCCGTCCCGGGACACCGAGTGCGTGGACGTCCCCGACGGGCCGCGCACCGAGACCTGGTTCGTCAAGGACGTGCCCGAGGCCATCCGCAGCAGCTACCGGGTCGGCCGCACGGCCGGCTCCTGGGGCACCCTCGGCTACTCCACCGGCGGCAGCTGCGCGCTGCGCCTGGCGATGCGCTTCCCGAACGTCTACGGCAACGCGGCGAGCCTGCACGGCGACTTCACCGTGCGCCAGGACAACTACACCGGCGGGGACCTCTTCAACGGCGACAAGGCGCTGACCCAGCAGCACGACCTCGGCTGGCGGCTGCAGAACCTTCCCGTCCCGGCGCTCAACCTGCTGGCGGTCTCCACCCGCACCGAGGGCGACTACCCCCAGACCGTCCAGTTCGTCGACCAGGCCACCCGGGCCGCGGCGGCCAACCCGCAGTTCACGATCGACTCGCTCTACCTGGACGACGGCGGGCACAACTTCGACAGCTGGACCAGGGAGCTCCCGGCCACCCTCGAATGGCTGGGCTCGCACCTGGGCTAGGACCCGGCCAGGCCCCGGCGAGGACCCGGCTGGGACAGGTGAGTGATTACCCGCCGGTCGGCCCGGACGGCCGGCGGCCCGGGGGGAACGTATCGCGACCGCCCGTCGGCCACCGCCGGGCACCGCCCCGGACCCGTGCAGGAGGCACCGTGCTGAGCACCCGCTCGCTCTTCGACGAGATCTACCGGAACGACCAGGCGTACCAGCTGTTCTGCAGCATCGCGGCCGACGGCGAGGACCAGGGCGGCTGGGAGAACGAGCGGATCACCACGCTCACCCGGGACCCGGTCCTCGCCCCGAAGGTGGCCCGGCACGGTGCCGACGAGCGCAAGCACGGCCGGATCTTCACCCAGCTGCTGCACAAGCGCGGCCTGCCCAAGGTGCCGGTGCCGGACGAGGCCGACTACTGCATGCTGCTGGAGCGCCAGGGCGTCGGCCTCTCGCACGAGCGGCTGAACAGCGACGTCCCGCTGACCGACCGCGAGATCATCACCTACCTCGTGCACAGCCGGGTCACCGAACAGCGCGCCGCCGAGCAGATGCGCCGGCTGGTGAAGGTGTACCAGGACAACCCCGACCTCGGCCGGGCGATGCGGATGATCTCCGCCGACGAGGACAACCACCTCGCCTACTGCCACGAGGAGCTGCTGCGGCTGCTCTCCGAGGGCCACGGCCCGTACATCCGGCACGCCCTGGAGACCAGCGCCCGCGGCGAGATCCGCACCCACCGGGACGTCGGCCTCGCCGTCACCTCCCGGATGGCCCGGATCCTGCGCTGGCCGCGCTGGCAGCTCGCCCTGGTCACCCTCGGGGTGTGGGTGCTCTACCTGTACGACCGCGCCTACGGCTGGCGCCGGATGGTCACGCTGCGGATGCCGGAGCGCCGCAACGCGCTGGGCACCCCGGCCCCGCCGCACGCGGAGCACGAGGTGCTCTGAGCACCGCCCGGCCGGCCGCTGGCCCCTACCGGCCGATGATGAGGCTCATCGCCTCGGCCCGGGTGGCCGGGTCGCGCAGCTGGCCGCGCACGCAGGAGGTGATGGTCTTGGCGCCGGGCTTGCGGATGCCGCGCATCGACATGCACATGTGCTCGCACTCGACCACGACGATCGCCCCGCGCGGCTCCAGGATCCGCATCAGCGCGTCGGCCACCTGGCTGGTCAGCCGCTCCTGCACCTGCGGCCGGCGGGCGTAGACGTCGACCAGCCGGGCGAGCTTGGACAGCCCGGTGATCTTGCCGCTGGTGGACGGGATGTACCCGACGTGGGCCACGCCGCGGAACGGCACCAGGTGGTGCTCGCAGACCGAGGTCAGCTCGATGTCCTTGACCAGCACCATCTCGTCGTGGCCGAGGTCGAAGGTGGTGGTGAGGACGTCCTCGGGCTCCTGCCACAGGCCCGCGAATATCTCCTTGTAGGCCCGCGCGACCCGGGCCGGGGTCTCCCGCAGACCCTCGCGGTCCGGATCCTCCCCGACGGCGAGCAGCAGCTCGCGGATGGCGTCCTCGGCCCGCTTCTGGTCGAAGGTACCGACGGCGGGCGGACCGTCGAACGTCACCGGGTCGATCATGCGGGCCTCGCTTATGTATCGGAAGACTCTGGCTGAACAGCACGGATGCCGCGCCTCCAGGGTACAAACCCTGGTGACGCGGCATCCATTCCCTACGGAGCGGGGGTCAGCCCTCGGTCGGCGGCTCGGCCGTCGGCAGCGGCGGGAGCTTCACGACGTCCACCGGAGCGCTCTCGACGGAGGCGGCGCCGTTGGTGAGCGCCAGCTCCTTCGGGGACTGCACCGGCGGCCGGGTGGACGGCGTGCGACGGGAGGAACCCGTCCAGGCCGGCCGGGCCGGGCGCTTGACGATCGGGGCGAAGACCTCGGCGATCTGCTCCTTGTTCAGGGTCTCCTTCTCCAGGAGCTCCAGGACCAGGTTGTCGAGCACGTCGCGGTTCTCGACCAGGATCTCCCAGGCCTCGTTGTGCGCCGTGTCGATGAGCTTCTTGACCTCCTCGTCGACCAGCCCGGCGACCTCTTCCGAGTAGTCGCGCTGGTGGCCCATCTCACGGCCCAGGAACGGCTCCGAGCTGTCGTTGCCGAACTTGATCGCACCCAGGCGCTCGGTCATGCCGTACTGGGTGACCATGGCCCGGGCCGTCGCGGTGGCCTTCTCGATGTCGTTCGAGGCGCCCGTGGTCGGGTCGTGGAAGACCAGCTCCTCCGCCGCGCGACCGCCCATCATGTAGGCGAGCTGGTCGAGCATCTCGTTGCGGGTGGTGGAGTACTTGTCCTCCTCCGGCAGCACCATGGTGTAGCCGAGGGCCCTGCCGCGGGACAGGATGGTGATCTTGTGCACCGGGTCGCTGTACTGGCAGGCCGCCGCGACCAGGGCGTGGCCGCCCTCGTGGTACGCGGTGATCTTCTTCTCCTTGTCGGACATGATCCGCGTGCGCTTCTGCGGACCGGCCACGACGCGGTCGATCGCCTCGTCCAGGATGCCGTTGTCGATCAGCTTCTTGTCCGAACGGGCGGTCAGCAGCGCCGCCTCGTTGAGGACGTTCGACAGGTCGGCACCGGTGAAGCCGGGAGTGCGCTTGGCGACGGCCGACAGGTCGACGTCGGGCGCGATCGGCTTGCCCTTCTGGTGCACCTTGAGGATGTCCAGCCGGCCCTGGAGGTCGGGGCGCTCCACCGCGATCTGGCGGTCGAAGCGGCCCGGGCGCAGCAGCGCCGGGTCCAGGATGTCGGGGCGGTTGGTCGCGGCGATCAGGATCACGCCGCCCTTGACGTCGAAGCCGTCCATCTCGACCAGCAGCTGGTTGAGGGTCTGCTCGCGCTCGTCGTGGCCGCCGCCGAGGCCCGCGCCGCGGTGCCGGCCGACGGCGTCGATCTCGTCGACGAAGACGATCGCCGGGGCGTTCGCCTTGGCCTGCTCGAAGAGGTCGCGGACGCGGCTGGCACCGACGCCGACGAACATCTCGACGAAGTCCGAACCGGAGATGGAGTAGAACGGCACCCCGGCCTCGCCCGCGACGGCGCGCGCCAGCAGGGTCTTACCGGTACCGGGCGGGCCGTAGAGCAGCACGCCCTTGGGGATCTTGGCGCCGACGGCCTGGAACTTGGCCGGCTCCTGGAGGAACTCCTTGATCTCGTGGAGCTCCTCGACCGCCTCGTCCGCGCCGGCGACGTCGGCGAAGGTGGTCTTCGGGGTGTCCTTGGTGAGCAGCTTGGCCTTGGACTTGCCGAACTGCATGACCCGGGAGCCGCCGCCCTGCATCTGGTTCATCAGGAACAGGAAGACCAGGACGATGATCACGATCGGGAGCATCGACAGCAGCAGGCTGACGAAGGTGCTCTGCTTCTCGGGGCTGATCGTGTAGCCCTCGGCGAGCGTGCTCTGGTCCTTGTCGTTGACCTGCGCCTGCAGCTTGTCGGCGATGGCGACGCCCTGGTCGCCGATGTACGAGGCCTGGAACTTGGTGCCGGACGGGGCCTTGCCCGTACCGGCGCTGGGCAGTGTGGCGCCGTCCTTCAGCTGGATCTTGATCGTGTTCGAGTCACCGGTGGTGATCTGCGCCGACTTGACGTTGTGCGCGTCGATCGCCGCGACGACCTGACCGGTGTCCACCGTCTTGTAGCCGTTCGAGTCCGAAACGACCTGCATCAGTACGATGACGGCGAGGACGGCCAGCACGATCCACATGATCGGCGCACGGAAGTATCGCTTGACGTCCATCCATGCGGGGCGTTGCCGCCCCGTCCCTCCTGCCACTCAACGGCGCCGAGGACTGTTGACCGCGGCGCGTCCGAATTGATGCTCATGTGAAGAGCGGTTTATTGGACCGTACCGCAGTCCGACCCACCCATGGTGGGAGCACGGCGACACGGCTTTGGTTCTCTGTCTCCCGGGTGCAACGGGCGGGAACGGCCCACTGTTCCCGCCCGTCGCCCGAACGGGGACCTCAGCCGCCGTAGACGTGCGGCGCGAGGGTGCCGATGAAGGGGAGGTTGCGCAGCTTCTCCGCGTAGTCCAGGCCGTAGCCGACCACGAACTCGTTGGGGATGTCGAAACCGACGTACTTCACGTCGATCTCGACCTTGGCCGCGTCCGGCTTGCGGAGCAGGGTGCAGACCTCCAGCGAGGCCGGACCGCGCGAACCCAGGTTGCCCAGCAGCCAGGACAGCGTCAGACCGGAGTCGATGATGTCCTCGACGATCAGGACGTCACGGCCGGCGATGTCGGTGTCCAGGTCCTTCAGGATCCGCACCACGCCGGAGGACTTGGTGCCCATGCCGTACGAGGAGACGGCCATCCAGTCCATGGTGACCTGCGAGTGCAGGGTCCGGGCCAGGTCGGCCATGACCATCACGGCCCCCTTGAGGACGCCGACGATCAGCAGGTCCTTCCCTGCGTAGTCCCGGTCGATGCGCTCGGCCAGCTCAAGGAGCTTGGCGTCGATCTCGTCCTTGCTGATGAGCACCTTCGCGAGGTCAGCGCCCATGTCGTTCTGGTCCACCGGGGATACGTCCTCAAACGTTCGGGGTATGTGTGGCCGGCGGTCGGCTCCCCCGGGGCATGCCTCGCCCGTCAGTCGCCCTGCCGCCGAAAGACCAGCGTGCCACACCTGCGGGTGGCCTCGACTCCCCCGGGTAGGTGCAGCGGGCCCTGTCCGCGCCATCCGGTGACCAGCAGGTCGATCGTCTCCAGGTGCCGGGCGAACAGGTCCCCGGCCGGACAGCCCGCCCGCAGCGCGGCCCGGCGCAGCACCCGGCGGCGCACCGCGGGCGGCAGTTCGGCCAGTTTCACGGCGTCCAGGGCGCCGCCGCCCGTACGGAGGTCGCGTTCGGCCAACGAGGCCCACTGGTCGAGGGCGTCGGCGTCGTCGCGGAACAGCCGGGCGGTCCGGGCCAGCGCCTCGACCACGCCACCGCCCAGGTGCTTCTCCAGGACCGGCAGCACCTCGTGGCGGACCCTTGAGCGGGTGTAGGCGGGATCACAGTTGTGCGGGTCGTCCCAGACCGGGATCGACTGGGCGGCGCAGGCCTGCCGGGCGGCGGCCCGGTCCAGCTCCAGCAGCGGGCGGCGGTAGCGGCCCTTGTGGGCGGGCATCCCGGCCAGCGAACGGGCGCCGGAGCCGCGGGCCAGGCCCAGCAGCACGGTCTCGGCCTGGTCGTCCCGAGTGTGGCCGAGCAGCACCGCGATCGCTCCGTGGCGGTCGGCGGCCGCGTCCAGGGCGGCGTAGCGGGCGTCCCGGGCGGCGGCCTCCGGGCCCCCGGCGCGGCCGACCCGCACCGGGACGGCCTCCACCGGGTCGAGGCCGAGCGTGCGCAGCCGGTCGGCCACCTGGGCGGCGCGCTCGGCGGAACCGGCCTGGAGCCCGTGGTCGACGGTGACGGCGCCGACCCGCAGGCCGATCTTGGGCGCCTCGAAGGCGGCGGCGATGGCCAGCGCCATCGAGTCCGCGCCGCCGCTGACCGCGACCAGGATCAGCGGTGAACCGGGAGCGGCCGGGGTGCGGGGCAGCCCGGAGGGGTGGCGCGCGGCGTTGCCGATCAGGGTGGTGCCGACCGCGGCACCCACCAGCGGCGCCCCGGCCGAGCGCTCGCGGGGCTCGCGCACGGGCGCGGTGGAGGTGGTACCGGCCTCGGCGGCGAGGTCGGTGAGCGTACGGCGAACGGCCAGGCGTATCGCGGCGACAGCGGGGTGAGGGCCCACGGCGGAAGACTCCTCGTCGGAGGGGACAGGACTCGCGGCGGACGCGGCGGGGACCGCGCACCGCATGAGCGCCCTGTTACCGGGCGCTCACAGATGGTGGCAGAAAGGAGCGACCCGCTACGCCACCCGCGCCACCGGTACGACCACCGTCCCACGTACGGGTGAATGAAGAAACGCTTCTTCACCCGTCGTCTGGCCGATTGGACCACTCGTACGAGCGGGTTTGACCGACGCGCGCCGCTTGCCGCCCGGCTCACGGCGCGCCCGCGTCAGGAGCACCCGCTCAGCGGGCCACCCGGGCCACCCAGGCGGCCGGATCGTGGATCTCGTCCTTGGTCGGCAGGGTGTTCGGGGAGGTCCACACCCGGTTGAACCCCTCCATGCCGACCTGCTCCACCACACCGCGCACGAACACCGCGCCGTCCTGGTACTGGCGCAGCTTCGCGTCCATGCCGAGCAGCCGGCGCAGCAGCAGGTCGAGCCGGTTGGCGCCGCGGTCCCGGCGCTGCTGGAACTTCTCCCGGATCTCGGCGACCGTCGGCACCACGGCCGGGCCGACGCCGTCCATCACCACGTCCGCGTGGCCCTCCAGCAGCGACATCACGGCCGTCAGCCGGCCGAGGATCTCGCGCTGCGCGGGCGACTGGACGATCTCCAGCAGGTTCCCGGAGGAGGCGCTCTCCCGGTTGCCGCCGCCCGGCAGGCCGCCGAACGAACCGGCCGCGCCCCGCAGCCGCTCCAGCAGGGCGCCCGGGTCGACGTCCGTCTCGGAGAGGAAGGACTGCACCTCGGACTGGATGTGGTCGCGCAGCCACGGCACCGCGGTGAACTGCGTCCGGTGCGTCTCCTCGTGCAGACAGACCCAGAGCCGGAAGTCGGACGGGTCGACGTCCAGCTCCCGCTCGACGTGCACGATGTTCGGCGCCACCAGCAGCAGCCGGCCCGGCCCGGGGCCGTCCGGCCCCAGCCGCGGTTTGTCGAACAGCGCCGCCGGGCTGTCCGGCGCCTCCAGCGGGGGCTCCGCCGGGGCGAAGGTCTCGTACTGGCCCAGCACCTTGGTGGACAGGAACGCCAGCAGCGCCCCGACCTCGATCCCGGTGGCCTTCTCGCCCACCGCGCCGAACACCCCGGCCGTCGCGCTGTTCGCCCGACGCGCCTGGAGCTTCTCCACCAGCGGCTGGACGACCGTGCGGAAACCCGCCACGTTGGCCCGGATCCAGCCGGGTCGGTCCACCACCAGCACCGGCGTCGCCGCGGCCCGGGACAGGCTGGACGAACGCATGCCGGTGAACGCCCGCACGTGCTCCTCCGCCTCCAGGGCGTGCCGGCGGAGCTCGGCGACCACCGCCGCCGCTTCCTCCCGGCTCACTTCCGGCCCCGGCCGCACCAACCTGGTCGCGGTTGCGACCGCGAGGTTCCAGTCGACCATGTCAGCACCGCCACTCGCGCTCGTCATGCCCTCACCGTACGTGCTCCCCACCACCGACGGCAGCCACCCGCCGCCAAGACCTCTCCCCCGACGGCCGATCGGCACGGCCGGCGCGACGGGACGGGCGGGGCCGGGTCAGTGGCAGCCGCAGCCGCCGAGGCGGCCGGCGACCCGGTCCATGGCGGCGCGGGCGGTGTCGGCGGGGGCGGTGGTGCGGGTCATGACGGCGAAGGCGAGGAGGCGGCCGTCGGCGTCGACGACGGTGCCCGCGAGGGTGTTGACGCCGTTGAGGGTGCCGGTCTTGGCACGGATCAGACCGGCCGCGTCGGCGGCGCCGGACCCGGAGCCGTAGCGCTTGTTGAGGGTGCCGGTGAAGCCGGCGACCGGGAGGCCGGTGAGCACCGGGCGCAGGGTGGGGTGCTGCTCGGAGGCGGCCAGCGCGAGGAGCCGGGTCAGGACGGCGGGCGGGATCGCGTTGCCCGGGTGCAGGCCGCTGCCGTCGTTGAGCACCACGCCGCCCATCGGCACCCCGAGCCGGGTGAGCTCCTGGGTGACGGCCGCCGCGGCGCCCTCGAAGCTCGCCGGCTGGTGGGCGGCGACGGCGACCTGACGGGCCATCGCCTCGGCGAGCTGGTTGTCCGAGGTGGTCAGCAGGCGCTCCACCAGCCGGGCGACCGTCGGCGAGAAGACGTCGCCGAGCGGGGCCTGACCGGAGGCGGTCGGGGCGGGGGCGGGCGCCGCGGCGGGGGCGGCCTTGCCCGTCACGGTGATGCCGCGGGCCCTGAGCAGGGCGGCGAAGGCCTCGGCAGCCGCGGCCGCCGGGTCGGCGACCCGGTCCGGCGCGTCCTCCCGGCTCTTCGGGTCCACCCTGCCCTCGTCCACCATCAACGGGACCACCAGGGCGATGTTCTGCCCGTCGTGATTCCGGTGCTGCGGGCTGCCCGCGTACAGCGACAGGTCGTAGTCCAGCCGGACCGTCGTGGTGCCGAGGCTCTTGAGGGTGTCCGCGGTCTGCCGGGCGAGGAGGTCCAGCGAGGCGGGGGCGGTGTCGGCGTCGGCCGGCTGCCCGCCGATCTGCACCTGGTCGGCGGGCAGCGCGGTGAGCGTCGGATCGCCGCCGCCGACCAG
>NZ_JBIVVI010000047.1:0-16592 GCF_044757675.1 Kitasatospora sp. NPDC091257 | reverse complement strand
GGGGTGGAGCTGGCAGAGGCCCACTACGCCCGGGTCGTCCTGACGCTGCGTTCGACCGCAATGGCCCTGCGCTCCACCGCCGAGGCATGGCCCGATCGAGCAGCACCGCACGTCCGCGCGCAGTTGGAGAAGGTGCTCGCCGAACGCGCCGACCGCTGCCGACGGCTGCTGCGCATCCGGCCGGTGGAGCTGCGCCGCTTGGTGGCGGTGCAGGCCTGCGCCGCGCTGGCGGCCGCCGCCCTCACCCGGTAGACCTCGGTACCCGCACGCGGCCCCTTCGCTCTGCGGTGCGGGCCGGTGCGGCCGGGTGCGATTCACGAGGCGCCTGCGGCCGCGCAGACCGGGCACGGCGGGAAGGTGGCCTTCAGAACCGCGGGCACCACCCCGTGGAGCCGGTAGACGGCTGCTGCGTTCCACGAGGCGCGCATCCGGCCCCGGACGACCTCCACGTGCTTGGCGACCGTGTGCTTCGAGATGTTCCTGCTATTGGCGATCACCGTGCGGGCGTCGCCCTCCGCCAGGGCCTGGAACGAGGTCAACGCGGTGACGGAGATCGGCGCCCGCAGCACGCCCCGGGGCGGGACCAGCAGTCCCGTCCGACAAGCGATATCGATGGTCTGCGGCGTGGTCCTCGCCCCCAGCTTCTGCCGCAGGTTGCTGATGCGATTGCGCACGGCACGGAAAGAGGCGCCGGTGCGCGCCTCGATCTGCACAGCGGTGACGTCAGCGGCGAACAGCGCCAACACCGCACACTCTTCCGGCGTGAGGGTGCGGTAGTGCCCGCACGGGCGCACCCTCGGCTCCTGGACCACCGGCACCCGGTGGGGGGCGGGCGCCCGAGGAGGCGGATGGACAGCTTCGGCCGACGTGCGGCGCATCAGGGTCGTGCCTTTCCGGCCTGCCACACTGCGCAGGCGCTCGATCGTTGGTGGGCTGGGGCTGACCATCCCCAGGGGGCGCAGCGGCACCACCCTGCGCGCGCCCGCGCCTGGGGACGGTCAGCGTGGGATCGGCCGTCGCCGATCCGTTCTGGCCGGGCCGTCCTGCGGGAGTGAAACGGCCCGGCCAGGGGCCCGCTACGCCCGGACAGCTGGGCGTAGC
Source organism: Kitasatospora sp. NPDC091257 (assembly GCF_044757675.1). Classification (NCBI taxonomy): domain Bacteria; kingdom Bacillati; phylum Actinomycetota; class Actinomycetes; order Kitasatosporales; family Streptomycetaceae; genus Kitasatospora; species Kitasatospora sp. NPDC091257. Next base: position 15,491 of record NZ_JBIVVI010000047.1, on the reverse strand, counting down.
GGGGTTCAGGGGTGGCCGTGGCGCAGGCGGGCGCCAGCGCGCCGCAGGGCCACGGCCAGGTCTGCGGGGTCGGTCGGTCTTCGCTCGCCGTCCGGGAGGACGAGCCAGCTCCTTCCGCCGAGCCGTTGCATGCCGGGGGCAGGCATCGCGACCGACAGGGGGTCGCGTTCGTATGCAGGGCGGCCGATCAGCCGGGTCTGCGGCATGTCCCATTGCGTGGCCGCACGGGTCGTGACCAGGAACTCGATGCACTGGTCGGCGCGGTTGTGCAGGACCGGGCCGACCGGTACGTCGGCCTGCCACAGGTCCGCCAACGCGGCCCGGCCCGTCTGCACGTCGCTGACCCGTACGACGTTGAAGAGGTCGCCGGTCTCGATGTCCGCGAGCCTGCCCGCCTTCCACTGATCCATGGCCCATGCCGGCTGCCGGTTTGCGGAGGCGAGCCAGGTCGCGCCGAGGTTGAAGTTCGGGGCGGCCACTCGGAGCCGGCCGCGTCGCGTGTACATCATGAGGGTCGTTCCCGTCAGACCGAGCAGAGCACGTCTTGGATCGCAGGCCCGGTCTCGACGGGAGCGGCCCGGGTGGCGTTGATGATGTAGACGACGTTGCCGTGGGTGATCGTGATGGCGTGCGGGCGGCCCTTGCCGAGGTCGTCGGCGGCCCGTCCCTCGGCGGACGGGGCGTCCAGCCACAGCAGCTGCTCGTCGCCCTCCGACAGGCCGAGGTCGACGACGAGCGCCTCGACGCGCTCGCGCAACACCCTGACGGCCAGCCGGACACTGTCCGCACCGCCGCTCCAGAGCGTGATCGGCTGCCCCCACCGGTAGTACGCGGTGACCGTGCACCAGAACTGCGCAGGCGGCGTCCAGGGGCGCTCCCGGAGGAAGACGTTCTGGTCGGTCACGTGGTGGCGCTGCGGTGCGGCATTCCTCGGACGACGCGGTGCGGGCCGCGGGCGCGAGTTGTTGAAGAAGGCGCGGAACAGGGATCTCATGCAGCGCTCCGGAGATGGCGGCTCAGCGCAAAGCCCTGCCGCGGGCGCACGGACAGGTCCAGACCCACCAGGTCGGTGAGAACGGCCGGGGGCGGCTGGATCGTGTTGGAGGGCACAGCGATCGCCTTGTGGGCGGGGGCTGCGACCGGGCCGACGGTCACCTCGAACCATACGATCTTGGCGCGGGGCAGTTCCCCCGAGTCGCACGGGTCCGGGTACCAGTCGAGGGCTTCGGCGAGCACGCTGAGGACGGCGAGCCCGCGACCGCCGCACGCCTCGGTGCCGGCGTAGATGATCTGGGGCATCGTCGGGGAGGGGTCGGCCACCCAGACACGCACGCGACCGTTGTCGTACGCCTCGACGCCGTAGCTGATCCGCAGGTCAGGGCTTGTCGAGTCGCCGCCGCAGCCGTAGGTGACGGCGTTGCTGAGCAGTTCGGTGAGACCGAACTGCACGTCGGCTTCGGTCGTCTCGTCGAACTCGACCTTGAGGTCACGCAGGTCCCGGATGATCTGCCGCCGGGCCGTGCCGATCGCCGCGTATCTGGCGGCGATCTTGCGAGTTTCGGTTGTGCGCATGACAGTTCCTCCGGGGCAGTGCACAACGGATAGAAGCTGGTGCCTGGAGTGCGGGAAAGCTGCGCCTGCGGGTCGCCGCCTGACGGGCCGACGGTCCGTCTCAGCGGGTTCCGCCGCCTTCGTGGCGCCTGGCTCCGCGTATGCCTCGCGCTATCGGGCGAGGTCCGGTTGAGGGCGCGGGGCTTGGGCGCGGGACGCCTCCGTAGAGCAGTTGACCCGGGGTGTCGAGCGCACCCGCAGCAAGGAAGAGACCGCGGTCGGAGAGCAGCGTCGTCAACCGGTCCCACTCCTCGATGCTGTCCGCCACCATCGACCGGGTCCAGGTGACGACGCCTTGAGCCGTCCCGCTCGACAGCGCCGCCGAGAGCTCCAGCCAGCCGCATCGCTCGCTCAGCGAGATCAGCGGCACGGAGTCGGCGAAGGAGCCGGCAACCACCCACTCCCGGGCGTCGGCGTACTGGCGGCATCGTTCCGCGAGCACGCCATCCGGATCTCCTGCAGCGGAGGCGATGTAGAGCGCCACCGGGACTCGGCCCGGTGATCGAGGTACTTCCGAAGGCATGCCACCAATGTCGTTCAGCAGCGCCTTCTGGTGAACCTGCGGTGGATACGACTTCGCGAAGTCGCATGAGGGTGAACTCGTACGGTGCGTGCGAGTTCACTCACTGCACGTCAACTAGCCTTATGCGGTGACGCCTTCCGGTTCACCGGCGAGGCCGGGCCCGAAGTCCAGGTCGAAGAGCTGAGCTACTCGTCGGGCCGTGTCCGGTCCGGTCGCGTGAACGGTCGTAATCCCCAGCGATTCAGCGGGAGCCAGGTTGGCGTGATGGTCGTCCACGAAGACGCACGAGGAGCCCGGGAGGCCCATGTGGTCCAAGGTGCGCTGGTAGATCGCCGGGGCAGGCTTGGCTATGCCCTCTTCGCCGCTGATCACCTGGATATCGAACAGGTCCCACACACCCGTGACCACGTACGGGTTGTACGGGTCGAGGCCGTAGGAATTGGACAGCATGGCCACGACGACCCCCGCTCGCCGGGCGGCATGGACGAGGTCCACCATGGAGGGAACCGCTCTGACCCCGGAGTGCACCCGACCCATCAAGTTGTCCGGGGCGACGCCGAGGATGGCCGCGGTTTCGCGGTTCCACACCTCCTGGGACATTCGGCCGAGCTCCAGTTCCACGTACAGCGCGCGGCCGACCGGATCGTCTTCCAAGGTGCTGCGCCAGGTGTCGGCTGGTAGCCCTTCCTGAGCACACCACGCCCGGGACGACTGGCTGATGGGGGTGCTCATCACTCCCGCGAAGTCGAGAATCAGGCCGCGGTACAAGCTGTTCTCCCGAGGGTCAGGTGAGGCGGACGGTCGGAGACGTCCCGAGGATCTGGGACAGCTTCCGCAGCCGGCTGGTACTGGCGTGACCGGCCCTCTGGATGATGACACCTGGAATCGCCTGGTGCCGTGCCCACTCCGGGTGTCCGGAGCACACCTCCAGCAGGGTGTCCAAGGAGGTGTCCCACTGCCGGGCATCGCACTGCGCCAATGCGATGTCCAACATCATCCTGTTGTGGGCGGCTTGGGTGAGCCCGCTCGGGTCGAACCGTCCGGCGACTTCCAGTGCGCGTCCTGCGTTGCCGAGCGCGACGTTGACCCCCACCGCTTGGGCCCCGGCGTACGACGGCCCGAACTGCATGCCGTTGGAGAAGACGTCGCGTCCGAGCCTGGCGGCAACCGCGTGGGCTTGGGACATCAGGTCGGAGGTCCGTGAGGAATCGCCGAGGCGCGACGCCGCGACCGCTGCGAAGACGATGTTCTTGCCGTAGGCGGCGAGCAGGGCTCCGGCCTGCTCGGAGAACGTAGGCTCGTATCGCGCCGCAGCCGCTTCAGACTCCCGCAGCGCCTGCTCCACCCGGTTGTCCCGCAGGAGAACTCGGGCACGGGCGGACCCGAGCATCGAGACGCGTACCGGGTCGGCCGCGAGTTCGGAGTACCGCATGGCATGGCCGACCGCCGCGTACGCGAGATCCCGAGCACCCAGGAAGTTCGCGATCAGGCCAGCCGCACGGTATGCGTCCGACAGAAGCGCAGCCGCTGCTGCTTCCTGGCCGGCAGGGGCGTTCTTGGCGTAGAGGGCGACCGAGCGCAGGAACGGTGCGACCAGGACCCCGGCGTCCGTGTAAGCGCCCCGCCAGTAGACCCGCCACATACGCGAGGCGGCTTCCGCCAGGTCGGCCGGGCCGGGCGCAGCGTCCTCGGCGGGGTCAAAGAGAATGCCTGCCGCCGTGTCGTGGACGGCTCGGGAGAGCTCACGCAGCATCGCTCGATCATCGGTGGTCATTCCGCGTCGTGGTGCCTGCTGGCCGAGGATCACCGACACGTCGCTGTGCAGGCCCTCGGCCACCTTGAGCAAGGTCGGCAGCGTGACGTTCCCGCCCTGCTCCAGCTTGCGCAGGGTGTGCAGCGAGACGCCACTCGCGTTGGCGACGTCCTCCTGAGTCCGCGTGCCGCGAAGCAGTTTGACGCGCTCGCCGTTCGTGTATTCCGACCACTGGCTCATGCCGCCGCCCTCCCTGTTGTCTTCCTCCGGGACGGTACCTTTCTCCGGCGCCTGGTGAGCGGTGTTTCGTCCCAAGAAGGCGCCACCCGGGCCAGCATTTGACGTCTCATCATCTGCGATGCAGCAGCCCGGCAGTCCGTTGCTCACCAGCTTCACCGCCCTGCGTGCGGCGCGGTCGTGGGCGCGATCGGCCCGGCTCTGCAGCTGTGCACCAGGGCGGGCGACGCCAGGAGCCCGCCCCCGGCAGCAGGGGCGGGCTCCTGGCTCGTTGCGGCTACTCCCAGCCGAGCGCCAGCCGAAGGCGCTCGAACTCATCGCGGGGAACCGACTGCGTCGGCACGTACAGCAGCTGCGTGACCGTCCGGCTGGTTCCGGGGTAGGTCCGGGACTGGTAGATCCGCAACCGCGCGACGACGACGGTCTGCTCGGGGCGGGTGAGGTCGAACAGCTGCTCCAGGTCGTGGGGCAGCGGGGCGCCGTCCTCGTCCACCAGCTCGACGTGGCCTGTGGCCAGGGGCTGGTGGGCGGTGATCCCCGGGGTGGTCACATCGGGCTGGCTCGGCTCCGGTGCAGCCGTGCGACTGGGCGGCGGGTCGAGCGGCGCGGCGGCCGATAGTTCGGCCGGCGGGGGCTCCTGGTTCTCGCCCGCCAGGTCGGCGGTCTCCTTCGCCGCAGGCGCGGTTTCTGCGGTCGCCTTCGCGATGGGCTTGCGGGCGGCCATCAGTGCGCCTTGAAGGTGCCGTAGACGAAGGACTCGGGGCGCGGGACCTCGAGGCCGATGCGCTCGGAGCCGCGCATGGTGATGACGCCGCGTTCGAAGTTGTCGCGGTTCTCGGTCGAGACCTGGACGCTGACCTGCTCGCGATCGTACAAGCGCGCGCCGAGGCCGAAGCTGCCGAGGAGGAACTTGCCCTGGTTGATCGCCATGGAGTCGACCACCGCGAGCCTCCAGACGACCTTCTGCGCGCCGATCGCGACGTTCACGGCGACCCGGTACGCGCCCTGGCCGTCGGTCTCCAGCTCCAAGTCCTCGAAGTCGAACGGGTGCAGAACGATCCCGGTCGGCGGGAAGTACGCGAGGAACGCCCTCGTCGCGGCGCGGCGGATCGCGGCGGACTGCTTGTCCGGATCGACCTGCGCATACGTCTGGACGCCCGCCGTGTTGACGATGCCGGTGATCTTCTCGTCGCCGCCGACGCCGTACAGGATCTCGTTGTCCTCGGTCATCTTCACGCCGTCGACGAGTTCGCTGTCGATGATGTCGCGCAGCCGCGGCTCGTCGGCGAGCGTGTTCTTGTGGACCGGCATGGTGTGCGCGATCTCGGCGACCGGGTAGGTGACCGTCTTGAACGTCAGCTCGGACTGGGGGGCGCGCGCGTACACCTCGACGGCCGCGCCGCCGCCGGGTGGCACCTCCATGGCCCGCTCGGGGACGATCGCCGCCGCGTTGGTGAAGCCGGTGACGCGCACGCCGTAGAGCAGGTTCGCGGTGGTGGACTGGGAGGGAAACAGGTCCCGGATGCGGCCGGGCCGCACGGCACGCGGAACGATGTCCAGGTGCTCGGGGGTGCCGAAACCGAGGACGCTGGCGGTGCCGGCGCTCCTGCTGAAGATGTCCTTGCGGCCGAGTTGGTCCAGGCCGGTGCCGTCGATGGTCACGATCTGGTCGAACGAACCGCGGAACTCAGTGGCCTTGAGTGCCTTGAACTCGTCGGAGGCGAGGAACTGCTGGCCGAGCGACTTGGCCTGGTTGCCAAACCGGGCCGCGAGAGCGGCGTCGTGCGGCGCGAAGGGCTGCGAGGCGGGCTCGTTGAGGAAGGTCTCGATGGCCGACGCGCCCTCGAGGTCGGTGATCAGCTGCTTGATCTCCTGCGCCTCGGCCAGGGTCTTGCGGAAGGCGGCCGCCTTCTCCACCGAGACGGTGACACCGCCGTCCTCGACGATGAAGGACTGGCTGATGCCGTCCAGTTCGGCGGCCTTGGCGCGCAGCGCGCCGTTGAGCTCCTTGAGCCGAGACTTGTCGGTGGGCACGGTGTGGCTCCTTGGGATGTTGCCGGGCCACCCCGCCAGCGCGGGACGGAGGGGATCCAGCCGTGGGCCCGGTCAGCACCGGGTCGGCACGGCGATCGGCACACCGTAGGAAGGGCTGATCGTTAGTGTCGCGTCGAGCACCAAGGCGTATGTCCGGCGCCGCCGAACGTCCAGCCATCTTCTTTCAAGTCGCCCTTCTGCCAGTCGATTTGGCTGTGCCCATGCCTGTGCGCCGTGGGTGAGTGTGGTGGTGTCCGGCAGAGTGCCAGACACCCGGCTCCCGCCGGCCATTGCGTTGGAGACACGCATGTACCCCTTCCCCAAGCCCCAACTGCAGCTCCTGGACGCCGCCTCGTTCCCACCGGCCGACCTCGACCGCGAGGCGAAGCCGCCGCTGACCGTCGACGGGACGGCGTTCCAGGTCGTTCGGACCTCCGCCGGGTGGGCTCTGCGGATCAGCTCCTCCTCCTCGGTCGAGCTGTACGGGCCGTCGGACAGCTCCGAGCAAGCGGAGGAGTGGCTGCACCGGTACGCGGCATGGCGCCTGTGGCCGTTGACCCGCACCCGCGGGCCCTGGGGCTGCCTGGTCAAGGCTCCGGAGGGTTGGATGACCGCGCTGGCGCGCACGGCCCTGCCCCCGACCGCCCAGCCGCACCTTGGCGTGCAGGACGCGGAGGTGCACGCCGCCGGTCACCTGATCACCCCGGCCGCGTGGTCGGCTGTGCACGACACCAGCCTGCCGTCGGGGATCTGGGCGATCGAGACACAGTTCTGGGTACGGGAGGGCTACCGGGTACTGGCGACGTGGGCCACGGCCGATCTGGGAACGATCACCCGCGACGCCTACCGGAACCAGGAGCTCGGGCGCGGCAGCTACTCGCCGACCAACCTGGCGGAGCGGCTCGGCGTCTCGCAGGCGGCAATCTCCAGCGCCGCGTCCGGGACCGGCTGGAATCCCCCGGTCAGCAGGGAGACCGGCGTGCTGGCGAGCCGGAAGCAGCGCCAGTAGATGTCGAGGAACGCTGAAGGGGCGCCGGACGATCCTTGGGTTCTAGGAGTCGTTGCAACACCCCAGTTCAGGGGATGCGATGGACTTCGAGATCCGCAAGGACCGGACGAAGCCTCAGGGCCGAAAGAAGCTGACCAGGGAACGGGAGGCATACTCCCGGCTCATGCAGCAGGGCGTGAGCAACCGGGAAGCGTGCCGGATCGTCGGGATCGACGAGCGGACCGGCCAGAAGTGGCGCAACGGACGCCACGCGTACGGAAACCGGAAGGCGCTGCCACCGATCAACGCGGTGGCAGCGCCTTCCGGGCCGTCCCGGTACTTGTGCGAGGACGACCGCATCCACATCGCGGACCGGTTGCGGGAGAAGGCCACGATCCGCGCGATCGCCGCCGAGCTGGGCCGCAGCCCGTCCACGGTCAGCCGGGAGGTCCAGCGCAACCGGCACCCCGGGAGCGGGGCCTACCGCCCGCACGCGGCCCAGGCCCGGGCGGAGGCCCGCCGGCCCCGCCCCAAGCCCCGCAAGATCCTTGCGAACCGTGAGCTACGCGAGGCCGTCCAGGCGATGCTGGACGAGAAGTGGAGCCCGGAGCAGATCTGCCACGCTCTTCGGGCACAGTTCCCCGACCGGCCGGAGATGCACGTGGTTCCCGAGACCATCTACCAGGCGCTCTACGTCCAGGGCCGAGGCGAACTGCGGCGCGAGCTGGCCGGCGCCCTGCGCAGCGGCCGGGCCCGCCGCAGGCCCCAGCGGCAGGCCACCTGCCGCCAGCAGCGCTTCACCACGCCGATGGTGATGATCAGCGAACGCCCCGCGGAAGCCGAGGACCGGGCAGTGCCCGGTCATTGGGAGGGCGATCTGATCATCGGCAAGGACGGGAAGTCCGCGATCGGCACGCTGGTCGAACGCGCGACTCGCTACGTGATGCTCCTGCACCTGCCCGGCGATCACGGAGCCGAGGCCGTCCTCGGTGCCCTGACGGCCACCGTCCGGACCCTGCCCGCACACCTCAAGCAGTCGCTGACCTGGGACCAGGGCAGCGAGATGGCCCGGCACGGCGAGTTCACCCTCGCCACCGACATCCCCGTCTACTTCTGCGACCCGGCCAGTCCCTGGCAGCGCGGCTCGAACGAGAACACCAACGGTCTGCTGCGGCAGTACTTCCCCAAGGGCACCGACCTGTCCGCCCACAGCCCGGAGCAACTCGTCGCCGTTGCCGACCAGCTCAACCGCCGCCCACGCAAAACGCTCGGCTGGGAAACCCCAGCCGAGCGCCTGCGTAAACTCATCGCGGCCTGATCAAACCGACCACGTGTTGCGACGACCGCTAGAAACCGCCGTCTGTGTCCGCCCCTTCAGCGTTACTGGTAGCGGGGACAGGATTTGAACCTGCGACCTCTGGGTTATGAGCCCAGCGAGCTACCGAGCTGCTCCACCCCGCGTCGGTGGTCCCGACTGTACGGCACCAGCCGGTGATCACAAACTCGGCTCCGGGCAGCCGACGGCGGTGAGCACAGCAGCGAGGTGCTGGACGGTGCCCCGGCGTCCGCGCTGGCGGCGCCGAGTCGCGGCGGATGCTGGCAGCCCACCTGTCGGCTTCGCGGCCTCGCGCAGCGAACACTGGAGGAACGCGAGAGCTGCGCCACGCGCTTCGGCCCGCGTCTTCCCGGCGTTCGACCTTGGTATCCGCGTTCCCCACGTGCTATGGCCGGTCGGTCTGGGAGGATGGCTGGCGGGCCGGCCCCAATTCGTCTGGGGCCGGCCCCGCGGGAGCCCGATCGGCGAAGTCAGGCGAGGTGGTCGAAGCAGCCTGCCTTCGCGCCGAGGAGCAGGGCGCCGATCTCACCGCGGGTGTAGATGAGCGGGGCCTGTTCGGGCCGCTTCGAGTCGCGGATGGCTACGAGGTCATCTCCGATCTGGCCGAACTCCACGCAGTTGTTGTTGCCGCCGCTGAACGGGCTCTTCTCCCATGTCACGGTGGAGAAGTCGATCTTGGCGGGGTCAGGCTTCGCGGTGGTCACTGGGGCGAAACTCCTTGATCATTTCGGTGATGCGGGTACGGGTCTCCGGCGGGCCGAGGGCTCGGGCGCGCACGTGGTCGAAGACCTCGTCGTAGCGTTCCACGTCTTCTGGAGCCTCGAGACACACCGACTTGGTCAGGTTCTCCACCCAGACGACGGCCGGGGTGGCGGCGAATTCCATGGCCATGAAGCTGCCATAGCCAGCCGGATGGAGGCCGATGTCGAAGGGCAGGATCTGCACCACGATGTTGGGCCGCAGGGACATCTCCCGCAGGTGGCGGAGCTGGCCCTCCAGGAGTGCTGGCGTGCCCCGCAGACGCCGGAGCGCCGCTTCGTCGATTACGGCCCACAGCTTTGGGGCCTGGTCCGACGTGAGCAGCTCCTGGCGCCGCATGCGGACCTCCACGAGATCCTCGATGCCCCTGGCGTCAAGGTCGACCCGCATGGCGCTGATGACGGCGCGAGCGTAGGCCTCGGTCTGCAACAGTCCCGGGATGATCTGCGCCTCGTAGGAGTGGAGGCTGGTCGCGCTGGACTCCAACGCCACGTAGCCCGAGTACTGGGTCGGGGCCATCAGAGCCGAGTACTTGCGCCACCACGAGTTGCGTTGGGCGTTGTCGGCGCGCACCAGGTCCAACAGGTCCTCGCGGACCTCGGGATCGGTGACGCCGTAATGGTCGAGCAATGCCTTGAGAAGGACTGGGGTCGTGCCGCGCTGGCCGGTCTCGATGCGGCTGAGGCTGCCCTGTGTGATCTCGACGGCCTCGGCGACCGCAGCCAGGGTCAGCCCAGGGATCGCCTCGCGCAGTGCTTTGAGCCGGGGCGCCAGTTGGCGTCGGTACACGGACTGGGGTGCTGGGGGCCTCTTCGCCATGGGCACAGTCTGACGGGGCGACTCGGCGCTGGGCAACGGATCTGAGGGATTGTCAGAGAGGCATATTGCCCAACTGCCTTTCGGAGGGGCATGCTGTGGGGGCGACAACGAGGAGTGAGCATTAGGTCACTCCTTATGACGTCGCGTGCTGCCGCGTTCCGTTGCACAGACGCCCGGATGCGCGCCTCCCCTGCCTCGACTCTGCCCGGCCCTCTGGCCGAAACCGTCGACACGTTCAGCCCGAGAAGTACCTGCACAGCCGCTGCCCCCGCGTTCCCGAGGCACCGTCCGGCAGCGCGCCGCACCTCCCGTCCCCGCTTGAGCCGCCGGCCCTCAGTCGAGCGGCCGTGGGCGCGATTCCTGAAGGAGCCACGCATGTTCGACCTGTCGCTGACCGATTCCGAGCGCGAGGAGATCTCCTCGCTGGTCGGGGACCTGAGCGGCCGGTACCTCAGCGCAGAGGTGCCCGAGCTGCTCGAGCGCGCGCCGGTGTTCGCCCGCGCGCTGCCGCACCGGGTCCAGGAGCACCTCAACCGGCTGCGCCGCCACGAGCCCGGCTACACCGTGATCCACGGCCACCACGTCGATGACGCCCAGGTCGGCCCCACCCCCGGGCACTGGAACGCGCTGCCCGACCCGTCCCCGACTCTGGCGCTGGACCTGACGCTCGTGCTCTACGCCGGGGTGCTCGGCGACGCGTTCGGCTGGGCCACCCAGCAGGACGGCCGGGTGATCCACGACGTCCTGCCGATCAAGGAGAACGAGGGCCAACAGCTCGGTACGGCAGCCGACGTCCTGCTGGACTGGCACACCGAGGACGCGTTCCACCCGCTGCGCCCGGACTTCCTCGCCCTGGCGTGCGTGCGCAACCCCACCGCCACGGCCACCACCGTCGCCGTCGTGGACGACCTGCAGCTGACCGAGGCGGACCGGCGAGTCCTGGGCGAGCCCCGGTTCCGCATCCTTCCGGACAACTCCCACCTGCCGGCCAACAACTCGGTTAGCGCCAGCGGTGACTTCCAGGGGATCGAGGCGATGTTCGCCGCCCCGCCCGCGGTCGCACTGCTGGAGGGCGACTACCTGCGCGCGGACCGCAGCTTCTGGGGGGTGATCGATCCGGCCGACACCGAGGCGCAGGCCACGCTGGAGCGCCTGACCGGCGAGATCGACCTGCGGCTGCGAAGCGTCGTGCTGGAGCCAGGCGACATCCTGATCGTCGACAACTTCAGGGCCGTCCACGGCCGGGTGCCGTTCGAGGCCCGCTACGACGGCACGGACCGCTGGCTCAAGCGCGTGCTGATCACCCGGGACCTGCGCAAGTCCCGCGCAGCCCGCCCGAGCCTGCTCGGCCAGGTGGTGGGCTGATGGGACCGCTGGTGGAACGTGCCGTTCTGGAGGACTTCCTACGCGAGCGGTACCACGAGGCCGACATCGACATCAGCTCCAGCGGTGTCGAGCCCTACACGATGGCCGAGTTGGGGGACCTGCTCGGGTTCGACCTGGCGGAGCTAGCCGCGGTGTCCCTGCGGGACTCGCAGTCGGCCGGCGACGACGAGCTGCGGGCGCTGATCGCCGCGCGCTACAGCCTCGGTGACGCCGGGCGGGTTCTGGTGGGCAACGGCTCGACGGAGGCTCAACTGCTCTGCCTGGCAGCGCTGCTGGAACCAGGGGACGAGGTCGTCGTCGTGGAGCCGGCGTACCACTCGCTGCTCGCCACAGTGCGGGCGCGCGGCTGCCGGGTGCGCCGATGGCGGCTGCGGCCGCAGGACGGGTTCCGCCCGGACCTGGAGGAGCTGCGCCACCTGGTCACGAGCACCACGAAGGCGGTGATCGTGAACTTCCCGCACAACCCCACCGGTGTCACCCTCACCGCGCAGGAGCTGGCCGAGCTGGTCGCGATCGTGGAGCGGCACAGCTGCTACCTGCTGTGGGACGGCGCGTTCGAGGATCTGGTGTTCGACGCTCCGGCGCTGGCGGCCCCGACGCACTACGAGCGGGCCCTGTGCTTCGGGACCATGTCGAAGGCGTTCGGCCTGCCGGGGCTGCGGGTGGGCTGGGGCATCGTGGCACCCGAGATCGTGCACGCCGCCGTAGGGGTGCGCGACTACACCACCCTCGCGCTCTCGCCACTGGTCGAATGGGTCGCGCGGCGGGCCCTGGAAGGAGCCGAGCAGCTGACCGGCCCGCGCATGCTGACCGCGGCCGCCAACAGGAGCGTGGTACGCGACTGGCTCGCCGCGCGCCCCGGCGAGGTGTCCTTCACCACGGGCGGGGCGGGTGTCCTCGTGTTCCCGCAGCTCACCCGCATCCCGGACACGATGGCGCTGTGCGAGCGGCTGATGCGCGAGTACCGGGTGCTGCTCGTGCCCGGCGAGTGCTTCGGCGTCCCCGGCCGTGTGCGGCTCGGCTTCGGCGGCACCACCGCCGACCTCGCCGCCGGCCTGGACGCCCTCTCCCACCTGCTGGACACCATGGCCGAGGAGGCCGCGTGAACGACACCGACGACACCTTCCCGGGCATGTGGCGGCGCAGCGTGGCCGCCAACCCCGGAGGTGTGGCGATCGACAGCCCGGCGACCGGGACCCACACCTACGGCGAGCTGCACTGCCAGGCCGAGTCCACGGCGGCACGGTTGCGCGCTGCCGGTATCGCACCGGGCGTCCTGGTGGGCGTCAGGACGTCGGACCGGCACGCGTTCTGCCGCGGCCTGCTGGCGGTGTGGCTGGCCGGCGCGGTGGCGGTGCCGCTGCACGCGGACGCTCCGCCGCTGTGGGTACGGGAGGTCTCCGAGCGGACCGGCTTGGCCGGTGTTCTGGTGGACGGTGAGGCGCCTGGCACCGTACGCCTTCAGGAGCCGCCGACCGCGGGTGCCCGGACCGTGCCGGGCGCGGCCTACGTCATGCACACCTCCGGGTCGACCGGGCGGCCCAAGGCGGTCGCGCTCTCCCATCGGGCGCTGGGCGCCTACTGCCGGGCGTTCGGCGCCGCTGTCGGCCTGAACGCGCAGGATCGGTTCCTCCAGCTGGCGCCGCCCAGCTTCGACGTGGTGTTCGAGGAGCTGCTGCCCGTGTGGTGTGCGGGCGGCACCGCGGTCCTGACCGGGGCGCAGCCCGATGACCCCGCCCAGCTGCTGCGCGAGCTGGAGCGCCGAGGCGTCACCGTCGCGGAACTGACCACCGTCTACTGGCAGTTGCTCGTGCGGCACCTGCGCGCCAACCCCCTGCCGCTCCCGGCGGCGCTGCGGCTGCTGCTCATGGGAGGGGAGCAGGCGTCGCCCGCGCTGATCGAGGAGTCCCTGGAGCGGGGCCTGCCGCTGGCGCACGTCTACGGGGTCACGGAGGCCGGCATCACCTCGACCATGCGGGTCTTCGACCGGCAGCGGCCGGTGGCCACCGACACGGTGGGTACCGCGCTGGGCAACAGCACCGTGCGGGTGGTCGGTGAGGACGGTGTGCCGCTCGACGCGGGCACGGTCGGAGAGGTGTGGATCGGCGGCGAGAGCCTGGCGGACGGCTACCTCGGTGACCCCGCCGCGACGGCCGCCCGGTTCGTCGAGGTCCCGGGCACCGGCCCGCTGCCGCCGGGGCGCTACTACCGCACCGGGGACTTGGGTCTGCTGGACACGGCGGGGCAACTGCGGCTGCTGGGCCGTATGGACGCGCAGGTCAAGGTGAACGGTGTGCGCGTGGACCTGACCGAGCTGGAACGCCACCTGGCGGCGAGCGAGGCGGTGGCCGAAGCGGCGGCCGTGGCCGTGCCCTGCGCGCCCGGAGGGGTGGCGCGCCTGGTGGCGTTCGTGGTCCCCGCGATCGGAGCGGATCCGACCAGCCTCGAGGCCGGGGTGCGGAACTGGCTGGCGGGGCGCGTGCCCGCGCACCTCGTCCCGCACCGCGTCGTGGCCCTGGACGCGCTTCCGGCGACCACGCACGGCAAGGTCGACCGACACCGCCTGCCCGAACTCTTGACCGTCACCGCATCCGACGTGCCGGACACGGTCTGGGCGACGCCGACACAGCACACCGTCGCCCAGGCGTGGCAGGGGGCACTGGGCCGTCCGCCTGTGGGCCCCGACGAGCGGTTCGCGGACGCGGGCGGAACCTCGCTCGACCTGCTCACGTGGACGGTCCGCCTGGGCGAGCTGGGCATCGACGTCACGGCGGCCGAGTGCCTGGACAACCCGACCGTGCGCGCACTCGCCGCCCACGTCGACGGCAAGACGGACGAGGCACCCGCTCAGCACGACCACAGCGCCCAGCGGAACGAGGCACGGGGCGTCCTGCGCCGGCGCCAGAACAGGGCGGAGGGCCGGTCATGACGCCGATCCCCGAGGACGCTATCGCGGTCGTGGGCATGGCCGCCCGCGTGCCCGGCGCTGACAGCGTTCAGGAGCTGTGGGACACCGTCCTCGCCCATCGCGCCAGCGTCACCCGCTCCACGGACGGCCCCCACCTCTACGCCCGGGGACAGCTGGGAGACGTCGAGCTGTTCGACCCTGCCTTCTTCGGCATGTCGCCGCGCGAGGCCCTGACCTGCGACCCGCAGCAGCGCCTCCTGCTGGAGTGTGCCTGGCAGGCCTTGGCTGACGCGGACGCCGGCCGCCCGCAGAACACCGCCGTCCGCGAGCGGACGGCGGTGTTCTGCGGCACCAACCACAGCGGCTACCGCGACCTGCTGGCCCGCTCCGGCCCGGTGAGCGCCCTGGAGTTCGAGGCCGGCACCGACAAGGATTTCGCCGCCACCAGGCTTGCCTACCGGCTCGGACTGCGGGGACCGTGCGTCGCCGTGCAGACGGCCTGTTCGTCCTCCCTGGTGGCGGTCCACCTGGCGTGCCAGGCCCTGCTGCTCCGCGAGGCCGATCAGGCGCTGGCCGGCGGAGCGTCCATCGTTCTGCCCAACTCCCCGGGCTGGCAGTACGAGAGCGCGTCGATCCACAGCGTCTCCGGCGTATGCCGACCCTTCGACGCCGCCGCCGACGGCACGGTGATGGGCGACGGTGCGGCCCTGGTGGCGCTGCGCCGCCTGGAGGACGCCGTGACCGACGGGTCGCGCATCTACGCGGTGATCCGCGGCTCGGCCGTCACCAACGACGGCGGGCGCTCGAACGGGTTCACCGCGCCGAGCGGGAGCGGACAGGCGGAGACCATCCGTACGGCACTGGCCCGCGCGGGCCTCGACTACGGACAGATCGGCTACGTCGAGACGCACGGCACCGGCACCGCTCTCGGCGACCAGGTGGAGCTCCAGGCACTCGCCGACGTGTTCGCCTCCCACCTCGATCCGGGGGGCGTGACACTGGGGTCCGCGAAGGGCGCGATCGGCCACCTGGACATCGCGGCCGGCGTCGTCGGCCTGATCCGCGCCAGCCTGGCCCTGCACCACGCCGTGCTGCCCGGCACGGTCAACCACAGCACGCCCTCCCCCGCCCTGGCCT
>NZ_JBIVVI010000046.1:0-16611 GCF_044757675.1 Kitasatospora sp. NPDC091257 | reverse complement strand
TCCGATCTGGTCCGTCCGTCCGGGGCCCGTGGTGCGTCCGGCGTCGGTGGTGCGTCCGGCGTCGGTGGCGGGTCCGCCGTCGGTGGCGGATCCGGCACCCGCCGGGCCGGACGGGCCCGGCCCGGTGCCCTTGATGCCGTCCATGAACGCCTCCAGCCACAGGCCCGGCTGCTTCGGCTCCTTGGCGGGGCCCGTCGCCCGGGCCGGCGGCCCCGCCACCGGTCCGGCGGGCTGCGCCATCGGCCCGGCGGGCTGCGCGGTGGCGCGCGCGGCCCCGCCGAAGCCCCGCGGCATCATCGGGCGGCTGCGCCGGCGCTGCGGCAGGCCGTTGGGCGTCCACTCCGTCACGATCACCTCGTCGTCCCCGGCGCCCGGGCCGGACGGCCCCCACGGGTTGGTCGAACCGTAGGACGGCCCGACGCCGGCCGAGGTCGTCCGGGTGCCCCAGGGACGGCCCGGGGCCGCGTGCCGGGGCGGGTTCGCCGGGAGCGGACGGGGGCCGGAGAAGGCGCCGATGCCGTGCGCCCGCCCGGTCGGCGGCGCGGTGGTGAGCAGCTCCTGCGGCACGACCAGCACCGCCCGTACGCCGCCGTACGCGGAACGGCGCAGCGAGATCTGGAAGCCGTACGCCTGGCAGAGCCGGCCGACGATGGCGAAGCCCAGCCGGGGGGACTCGGTGAGGTCGTCGAAGTCCTTGGAGACCATCGCCTCGCGGATCGAGCGCTCGGCGCGGAACCGGGCCTCGTCGGTGAGGCCGAGGCCGCCGTCCTCGATCTCGATCGCCATCCCGCTCTGCACCTCGGAGGCGCTCAGGTGCACGTGGGTGTGCGGCGGCGAGTAGCGGGTGGCGTTGTCGAGCAGCTCGGAGACGGCGTGGATCAGCGGCTCGACGGCCGGTCCGGTGACGGAGATCTGCGCCACCGGGTGCAGGTCCACCCGCTGGTACTCCAGGATCCGGGACATGCCGCCGCGCAGCACGCTGTAGAGCGCGATCGGCCGGGTCCACTGCCGGCCGGGGCGGGCGCCCGACAGGACCGCGATGCTGTCGGCCAGGCGGCCGGTCAGCGCGTTGCCGTGGTCCAGGCGCAGCAGGTCGTCGAAGACCGCCGGGTCGTTGCCGTGCCGGTCCTCCATCTCCCGCAGGTCCTTGGCCTGCCGGTGGATGATGGCCTGCACCCGGCGGGCGATGTTGACGAAGGCCCGCTCGGCCGAGTCGCGCCGGCTGACCTCGTCGTCGACGGCCTTGGCGACGGCCTCGGCGACGGCCACCAGGGAGCGGCGGAACCGCGGCGACACGGGGGCGTCGCTCTCCTCCAGCGGGCGGGTCAGGACGTCGAAGGAGTACCCGTAGCGGGCCCCGGCGACGATCCGGCGCATCTCGCCCCGGGCGAGCCGGTCCAGCTCGTCCTCCTGACCGGCCAGCCGGCGTTGGAACTCCTCCACCTGCCGGGCGTGCCGGTCGCGCGACTCACTCAGCGCCCGCCCGCGGCGTGCCGACTCGGCGGCCACCACGGCCACCAGCACGGTGCCCGTCGCCCCGCACCACAGCACCCCGGCCCGGGCCCCGGCGGACACCACCGCCGCGGCGACCGCCACGGCCACCGCCATCACGGCCGTCGGCAACAACCAGCCGAGCAGGGGCGCTTGGCGCCGTCTGGCGAGTGACGATCCAGCTCGAAGCATTCAGCATCCTCAAACGATCGGAACAGCAAAGGGGGACAGGCGGGGGATCGGCTCCGCGGGCGTGGTGGTGCAGCATAGCCAAGTTCAGGACATCCTGACCGAAAGTCAAAGATACCGTCCCGCAACCGACTTGTCGCATTCAGCCGGACAACACCGACATCTCGTACACCAGTCGCAACCCGGAGCGGCCACCGCCCTCCCACCAGGCTTCTCGCCCCGCCGCCCGCGCGCCGCCGACCCGCTCCGGATTCGCTCATGCGAAGGGTTTCCTCGCCAAGTCCCGCCACCTCGCGCGGAGTTCGTGCTAAGCGCGGCGAACCGGGTCAATCGGGCGGGAGGCAATCACCCGGAAGGGGATTCACGGCCGGGCCTGGCGGGCTCCTCGGGGAAGTGGCCGTCCTGGACGACGGCGTCCGCTCGGCCAGCGTCCAGGCGATCTCGGACTGCACGGTCGTGGTCGTCACCAAGGCGGCCTTCCTGCGCTTCGTCGCCGAGCACGGGCTGTTTCCCGTGCTGGTCCGCTACGCCATGAGCCGGCTGCGGGAGTCCGACCTGGCCCGGACCGGAGGCGACGTCGTCCCCAGGCTGGCGGCAGCCCTGGTCGCCCTGGCCGACCTCTCCGCAGGGCCGGTGCCGACGGCCGGTCGCCGCATCGAGCTCGCCCTGACCCGCGACGAACTGGCCCAACACCTCGGAGTCTCCCGCAACACCGTCACCGCAGCCCTGGTGTCCCTGGCCGCCCACCGCGTCGAAGCCGGCCGGAAGTCGATCGCCCTCGACGACCTCCCCGCCCTCCGCCGGGCGGCCGCATCCCTGCGCGACTGACACCCGTCGGTGGCCTTCCACGGAGCGTTGGCGACAGTTCTGGCGTGAGGGAGGCATCGAGGCCCTGGGTCCGTCCGGTCCCGTGAGTGTGCCGAAGCTGTCAGCGGCCCAGTTCGCCGGGTTGGAGGAGGATTTGGGCGCGGGGCAGGCCGCCCGCCAGGCATGTCGAAGTGGAACAAGATCGAGCACCGGATGCTGGATCTGTACCGCGTCGTCGTCACACCGCTGCCCGGGTCGCCCGCGCGAACTCTCGAACGGATCCGAGTTCACGTGCCTGACGATGACCAACAGGAAGAACAACCCTGACAGTTGTTCAGGAACTCATCCCGCGCCGGATCGAGAACTCCCAGATGGCCGTCTACCGCGTCTACGCCGAAGAGGCCGGGCACGCCGCCATCGACCGCCGCCTCTACATCCCGCGCTCGTGGAGGCAGGACTCCGACCGGGCCTCGTACGGCCGGCATCCCAGACGACCTGAGGTACGTCTCGGCCGTCTCGCGCAAGCGACCGATCGCCACCGGCGCGGGCATCTTCCGCGCCGGCGTTCTGGACGGCGGCCTGCCGAATCAGGCATGGCAGGAGCTGGCGGTGGGAGCCGCAGCCAAGGGCCACCGCTTCTACGACTGGGCCCAGGTCGACTTGGCCGGTTCGCGGGACCGCCTCGGCTCCGGTGGTTGCCCGTCCGGCGCAACCGCCCCACCGGTGAACTCGCCTTCTACGCTGCTACTCGCCCCGCGTGGTCTCACTGACCACACCGTCTCCAGGGTTGGGCAGTTGCACCACAAGCTGACTATGCTCTCAGAACTATAGATGAGTAAGCATCAGTTCTCTTGTGAAGCAAGATACTTGAGGGGATCATCTTGGAGACAGCTCGCGTTGCACTTGGCATCGCCGCGGCCGTGCTTGTCCCATGGGGGCTGGGATGGAATGGGCCGTCAAATGCTACCGGCGGGCCCAAGCGGCATCCCCGGCTGGCCTTGGCGTTCTTCGTCGTTTACGCCTGCTACACCCTGGTCGGTGCGCCAAGGCGTCTCTGGCCCGTCGCGCTTGTCGGGGCGTGTCTCGCACTTGCCTCCGTTCTTCGATCGAGGCCGTGGCCTCCACGTAGCACAGACATTCACCAGCGTCTGTCGGGTGTCACCGCCAGCCTCGGACGCGCCGCTGCCACGCTTCTTGCACTGGGTCTACTGATCGGCATCTGGGCAGCCGGGCCGTGGTCAACGATGCGCGCACACCACATCGTCCTTGACGACCGAGTCGCGGTGATCTCTTCATGTCTTCTTCTCACGGTCTTCTGCGGTGGAAAGGTAGCGCTGTGGGTGACACATCACGTCAAGGTGGAAGTCGAAGCGCTGAGCGACGCCAACCAGAAAACGCATGCGCTGGACTTCATGCATCGAGGGCTCGTGATCGGATGGTTGGAACGAGGCGTACTCTTCGCGTTCCTGATTGCTGGACACTCTGAGGCAGCGGCCCTCGCCTTGGCGGCGAAGTCGCTGGCCCGGACTCCCGAGCTCGACAAGGGGGGCAAGTACGTGTCTGAGTTCTTCCTCCTCGGTACGCTGACGAGCGTCTCCACTGCACTCGCTATGGGTGTGGTCGCTCGCTTGGCGATGGGCCTGTCGCCGCTATAGGAGGTCCAGTGGACCCGAGCCAGCACCCGTTAGTGCAGAATCTCATGTCTCTGCACCTACCAACCCGCGACTATGTGGTCGCGGGGAGTGGACCGCTGCTCGCACACGGCCTCAAGCAGGAGGTTGGCGACCTGGACATCGTGGCCCGCGGTCGGGCATGGGAGATCATCACGGCGCTCGCACCCCCGATTCCCGCACCTTCCGGCCATGGACGAATGGCCCTGCTGTTCGACGGCGCGATCGAAGCTTTCGACATGTGGCTTCCGGGGACGTGTGAGCGCGATGAACTGATCGAAGAAGCAGAACTGATCCACGGCATCCCGTTCTCACCCCTTCGTCGCGTTCTCCACTGGAAGCAGCTCTACGACCGCAGCAAGGACCGCGATGACGTCGTACGGATCCGCAGGTATCTGGCAGTCTCGGGCGAGCCGCTGCATTGATCCGTGTCAGTTTCCGTAACAGTCGGCCCTGTCGCCGGTCGGCGGCCTGGTCCTTCATGAGCAGGGCGGCCTTCAGCCAGAGCTTGCGGCGATGCTGGATTCGTCGCTGTTCTTCCCGTTCCGGGTCCTCCGAGGTGTCCTGCCCGGCTTGTTCCTCCGAGCCTCCCTCCGGTGCCGGGTCTTCTTTGCCTCGTCGGCGGCCTTCTCCACAGCGGCCGGAGCGTCGCGCCTCCGCAAGAACCCACCCTGGTGAGCCTGGACACGCACCTCGCGGCCAAGCCCGTCTGCCAGTTCCTGCGCGCCCGCGGCCTGCTCGTCCACGATCCCGGGCTCCACTGCGGCCGCGACCAGGCCTGGATCGACAGGACGCTCCACGTACTGCCGCGATTCGTCGCCGACAAGGTCCGCGTCTGGATCAGGGAAGGCCGCGGCTGCCGGGCTGCCGGAGCAGTAGAAGACCTGGAGATGCTGCTGCGTCGGTGGAATTGAGACACGGCGACTGCTCGGTGAGCCGGCCGCACCACCGCGGCCCGGGGCCGGTGGCACGGTCGGAGGCAACGGATGTTGCGCGACAGGGCAATGATGGTTGACGGATTCGGCTCGGGTCCGTAAAGTGCCGGGCCATGGAGACGGGCGATCTTGGTCGGCGGGTGGCGGAGGATGTGGCCGGTGGCGGTGGGGTGGAAGGGCTGCGGCGGCTGTCGGGGGTGATCGAGGCGCTGGAGGAGCGGCGGACGGAGCTGGTGGAGGAGCTGCGGCGCGGGCGGGAGGCGACCTGGGAGGAGATCGGGCGGGCCTGCGGAATGACGCGGCAGGGCGCGACCAGGCGGTGGGCCGGACGGCTGCGGGCGCGGTCGTTCGGGGTGGCGGTGGACGCGTACCAGCACGGCCGGCCGGGCTATCCGCGGGCGCTGATCGGCTCGGCGGTGCCCCGGGAGGCCCGCCGGGTGCTCGATCTGGGCGCCGGCACGGGCAAGTTGACCGGTCTGCTGGTCGACGCGGGCCTGGACGTGGTGGCGGTCGAGCCCGATGAGGGGATGCGGGCGCGGCTGGCCGCGACGGTGCCGAAGGCGGCCGTCCGGGCGGGCTCGGCCGAGCACATCCCGCTGCCGGACGGCAGCGTGGACGCCGTGGTGGTGGCGCAGGCCTGGCACTGGTTCGACCCGGCGGTCGCGGTGCCGGAGATCGCCCGGGTGCTCGCCCCCGGCGGCACGCTCGCGCTGGTGTGGAACGTCCGGGACGAGTCCGAACCCTGGGCGGCCGCCCTGGGCGTGCTGATGCACCGCGCGGCGCCGCCGCGGATCGACACCAGGCCGGTCCTCCCGGCGCCGTTCGGTGCGCCCGAGCGGCTGGAGATCGGCTGGGAGCACGTCACCACCCGGGCCGGGATCGTCGACATGGTCGCCTCGCGCAGCTATGTGATCGCGCTGCCGGAGGACCAGCGGGTGCGCCTGCTGGCCGACGTCGAGCAGCTGCTGGCCACCCACCCGGACCTGGCCGGCCGCGAGGAGATCGCCCTGCCGTACGTGACGAGGTGCACCCGTGTCCGTCTCGGCTGAGCACGGTCGGCGTGCCGCGGCGCGGCCCGTGGTGCTGCGCCGGCTGGGCGTCGCGGACGCCGAACCGTACCGGGCCTTCCGGCTGGCGGCGCTGCGCGGGACGCCGAGCGCCTTCACCTCCAGCCACGCCGAGGAGGCCGGCAGGCCACTGTCGGAGACGCTGCACCGGCTGGCCGGGGCCGAGGCCGGGCCGGGCGCGCTGATCGGCGCCTTCGACGGCACCGGCACGCTGGTCGGCACCGCCGGGCTGAAGGTGCCGCAGCGCGGTCAGGAGCGGCACAAGGGCACGCTGTACGGCATGGCGGTGGCCCGCAGCGCCGCCGGGCGGGGGATCGGCCGGGCCCTGGTGCGGGAGGTGCTGCGCACAGCGGTGCGGGACGGGCGGCTGCGGCAGGTGCTGCTGACCGTCTCGGAGGGCAACGAGCCCGCCCTGCGGCTCTACACCGCCTGCGGCTTCGAGGTGTGGGGGCGCGAGCCGAGGGCCGTCCTGGTCGACGGGCGGGCGGTCGCGAAGCTGCACATGGTGCGCCTGCTGGACGGGGACCGCGCGGAGGCGGCCGGGCGCTGACAGGGGCGGCCGACAGCGGTCGGCCTGGACCGCTCGGCCGGCCACGGGCGGGCTGCGACGGTCCGTCGTCAACGGCTCGGCGGCGGCGGCCCGCTGACAATTGTCACGGTGCGCCGGTGTGCGAACACACTGCCGCCGGAAACAGGTCCACGACCAGCATGGATGCCATGAACTCCACCGACCTGCAGGACCCCGACACCCGTCGGGCCTTCCGCACCGTCCGGCGACTCGTGCTCGCCTACCTCGGCCTCAGCGTCGTCACACTGGCGGCCGCCGTCGCCCTCCGTGACCACCACACGATGGTCAACGCGCCGGTGCTGGTCCGCGGCACCATCGTCGTGGCCAGCGCCGCCCTCACCCTCCTGCTGACCGTCCGGGCCGCCAACGGCTCCCGGGGCGCGTTCCGGCGGCTGCGGATCCTCTCGGCCGTCATGCTGGTCGCCATCGCCACGATCATCGCCCTGCCGGGGACCTTCCCGGTGTGGATGAAGGTCGAGCAGGGCGTCTGCGGGCTCGCCCTGCTGGGTGTGGCCGCGGTGGTCAACGGACGGCACCTGCGTAGCCTGTTCGCCAGGCTCTGAGGAGGGGGACACGAGGGTGACCGGCCTCGACCGCGCGGGCGACGACCGCGAGCGCGACCACGCGGGAGACCGCGACCGCGCAGGCATGGACCGCGCAGGCATGGACCGCGCAGGCATGGACGGCGCAGGCATGGACCGCGCAGGCATGGACCGTGCGGGTATGCACCGCGCGGGTATGGACCGCGCGACCGCGGCCCCCGGCCCGGGGGCCGCACCGGGCCCCGTCCAGCACTGGGGCCACGGCTGGCGGCGCCCGCTGCTGGCCAGCGGGATGATGGTCTTCCCCGCGCTCACCGCCGTCGCCGTCGGCGGCACCGTCTCCGGGGCGGCCGCGGTGGCCGGGTACGCCGTGGTCGTCGCGTTCTGCCTCTGCTACGCGCTGCTGGCCCTCGCCCTCGGGCTGGGCCGGCGGCGCTGGACGACGCCACTGCTGGCGATGATGACGGCACTGTTCCTGGCCGCGCTGCCGTTCGCCCACGAGGACGCCTTCTTCCTCGCCACCGTGGTCGTCTCCGCGGTGGCGATCCAGTGGCGCGAGCACGCCGCCCGGGTGGTGGCGGCCGGCACGCTGGCCGCGCTGGTGGTGCCCTGGGCGGTGCGCCCCTGGCACACCGGTCCGGGCGGATTCCAGGCCCTGGCCCTGCTGTTCACCTCGCTCACCTGTGGGGCCTTCGCCGGGATCGCCGCCACCAACGGCGCCCTGGTCGCCGCCCGGGCCGAGGTGGCACGGCTCGCCTCGGAGGCCGAGCGCAACCGGATCGCCCGGGACCTGCACGACCTGCTGGGGCACTCGCTCACCGCGATCACCGTCAAGTCCCGCCTCGCCCAGCGGCTCGTGGGCAAGGACCTGGACCTGGCGGTGGCGGAGATGGCGGCGGTGGAGACGCTGTCCCGCCAGGCGCTGTCCGACGTCCGCGCCGCCGTCAGCGGCTACCGCGAGGTGACGCTGGCCGGCGAGATCGCCCGCGGCCGTGAACTGCTGCGCGCCGCCGGGGTGGTGGCCGACCTGCCGACGGCGGCGGACGCGGTCGCGCCGGGGGAGCGCGAGCTGTTCGGCTGGGTGCTGCGCGAGGGGATCACCAACGTGGTCCGGCACGCCCGGGCCGAGCGCTGCTCGGTGCTGCTCACCGCCACCTCGGTGGAGATCCGCGACGACGGGGCCGCCGCCGCCCGGAGCGGACCGGGAGGGCCGGGCGGTGCAGGCGGTACGGGCGGTACGGGCGACGGCCGGGGCAACAGCGGTACGGGCGACGGCAAGGGCCTGACCGGACTGCGGGAACGCGTCGCCGCGGTGGGCGGTACGGTCGAGGCCGGCCCGCTCGACCCGCGCGGGTGGCGGCTGCTGGTCACCGTCCCGCCGGGCGGTCCGGGCCCCGCCGGACCCGAAACCGCCGGGCCGGACGCCGCCAGGCCCGACCCCGGCCGGCCCGACCCCGGCCACGAAGGAACGACATGACGATCCGCCCGATCCGCCTGCTGCTCGCGGAGGACCAGGAGCTGGTACGCACCGCGCTGTGCACTCTGCTCGACCTGGAGGACGACTTCGCCGTGGTCGCCGCCGTCGGCCGCGGCGACCAGGTCGCGGAGGCGGCGCGGGAGCACCGGCCGGACGTCGCCCTGCTCGACATCGAGATGCCCGGGCTGGACGGCCTGGCGGCCGCCGCCGTGCTGGCCCAGCGGGCGCCGTGGTGCCGGGTCGTCATCCTCACCACCTTCGGCCGCGCCGGCTACCTGCGCCGGGCCATGGAGGCGGGCGCGCTCGGCTTCGTGGTCAAGGACGCCCCGGCGGAGGTGCTGGCCGACGCGATCCGCCGGGTCGCGGCGGGGGAGCGGGTGGTGGACCCGGAACTGGCCGCCGCCACCCTCGCGGCGGGCGTCTCCCCGCTCACCGCCCGGGAGCGCGACGTGCTGAACGCCTCCCGTTCGGGCGCGGGGGTGGCCGAGATCGCCGCCAAGCTCTACCTGTCCGAGGGGACGGTCCGCAACTACTCCTCCTCGGCCATCGCCAAGACCGGCACCCGCAACCGCAGCGAGGCCCTGCGGGTCGCCGACGAGCGTGGCTGGCTCTGACCACTGTCCCGGCCGGCAGCGCCCGGCCGCCGGGCTCCGGCTCTCTCCTGCCGTCGGCGTGCGCAGGCCGCGACGGCACGGACGCGGCCGTGGTGCCGCCCACCCGGTGGAGGCGGGCGGTACGCGGGGCGTCCGGTCAGCGGGCGAACTTCGCGACGGCCGCCGGGGTGACGGGGGTGAAGAAGTTGACGAGGTTGCCGTCGGGGTCGCGGAACAGCAGCGAGCGGTTGCCCCAGGGCATCGTGGTGGGCTCGTTGACGAAGTCCGTGACGAACCCGGACAGGCTGCGGTGGACCCGGTCCACGTCGTCGACGAGGAACTCGGTGATCACGCTCTGATTGGCCGCCGGCCGGGCGGAGCCGGGGGCGAACAGCGGTACGGTGCGGACCCCGGCGATCGCGAGGGTCGCGCCCGCCGTCCGGAGTTCGGCGAAGTCCTCGGTGGCCCACTGCGCCCGGACCGCCAGGGCGCGTTCGTAGAAGTCGACCAGGCGGGCGACGTCGCCGGTGATGATGCGGATCGAAACGAAGTCCATGGGGGTTTTCTCCTCGGTCATGCCGGAACGGAAGCGGAAGCGGAAGCGGAAGCGGAAGCGGCCGCGGTCGTGCGGTCGTCCGGTCATCCGGTCGTGCGTTCGACAGACTAGGAGGAATAGTGGACAGAATCGGTCCCCTATTCGTTCTAGACTTTCGCCATGTCCCGACCCACCGGCCGCGTGCTGACCCTGCTCGAACTGCTGCAGTCGGGCGGCACCCGCACGGTGGCCGAGCTCGCCGACCGGCTCGGCGTGGACGGCCGAACCGTGCGGCGCTACGTGGACCACCTGGTCGACCTCGACGTGCCCGTGGAGTCCGTACGCGGCCGGTACGGCGGCTACCGGCTCTCACCCGGACACCGCCTGCCCCCGCTCATGCTCGGGGACGACGAGGCCCTGGCGGTGCTGCTCGGCCTGCTCACCGGCCCCAGGGCCGGACTGGCGACGGCCGAACGCACCGCGGGGGAGACCGCGGCGGCCAAGATCCGGCGGGTGCTGCCCCGGCACCTCGCCGGTCGGCTCGACACGCTCCTGGAGTCGCTCTCCTTCACGGACCGGCCGCTCGGGACCACGGACCGGCCCGGCGAGGCCGGCGCACCGGACACCGGGGTCCTGCTCACCCTCGCCGACGCCGTGCGCCATCGACGGCCGGTCGCGGTCCGGTACACCGACCGCCACGGCCGGCCCAGCGAGCGCACGCTGCATCCGTACGGGATCGTCGCCCACGCGGGCCGGTGGTACGTCACCGGCGCGGACGCGGGGATCGGCCAGGACCGGACCCTCCGGCTGGACCGGGTCACGGACGCGAGGGCCCTGCCCGGCTCCTTCGAGGCACCGACCGGACCGGCCCCGGCCGAGCGCGTCGTGTCGGGCCTGGCCACGGCCGACTACCGGCACGAGGTGACGCTGCGGATCCGCGCGACGCCCGAGTGGATCCGCCGCCACCTCCCGGAGAGCGTCGCGATCCTGGTCGAACCCGAACCCGAACCCGAACCCGAACCCGAACCCGAACCCGAACCCGAACCCGAACCCGAACCGCGGCCGGAGCCGGACGCGGACCGGAGCTCCGAGCGCTGGCTGCGCGTCGAGCTCCGGGCGGAGCGACTCGACTGGCTGCCTCCGGTGATCGCCGCGATCGACCGGCCCTTCGTGATCGAACGGCCCGAGGAGCTGCGAGGCCTCGTCACGGCCCTCGCCGACCGCCTCGCCTCGCACGCCCGCCGGACCTGACGGAACCGCAGCGTCTGCCCGGACCGCCGGGGAGGCCCCGGCGAAGCCCGGGGCCCGCTCCCCGTAGGCGAATTCGAGGGAGCGGGCCCCGGTGTTTCCTCAGGGTGCCGGGAGCGTAGCGCGGGGCACTGACATTGATGCTGATACTCGGGTTCCGGCGGTCGTGGCTCGGGCCCGGCCGACGCGCGGCCGTCCGGACCCGGGGCGCACCGACAGCGGCGTCGCCCCCGTCACTGCGGTATTCCCCGCCCGGCGGCGTTGTCGGTCCCGCCTGCCAGGATCGCGGCCATGGACCTCAGCACCGCCCTCGCCGGGCTCGACGAGCACCCCTGGGCCACCGTCTCGCACGCCTACGGCTGCGCCGAAGACCTGCCCGACCTGCTGCGCGCGCTCGCCGAGGGCGACGACGGGGCGGCCGAGGAGGCGGTCTCCGAGCTGTACGGGAGCATCCTCCACCAGGGCACCGTGTACTCGGCCAGCGTGGACGCCGTGCCGTACCTGGCCCGGATCGCCGCCGCCGGGACCCGGACGGCGGACGTGCTGTGCCTGCTGGGCGGGCTGGCCGATAGCGAGGACGAGTGGCAGGTCCCCGAGGGTGCGGTCCGGGCTGCCGTGGTTGCCCAACTGCCGCTCCTGCTGCCGCTGTTGGCCGACCCGGACGAGACCGTCCGGCTGGCCGCCGCGTGGGCCGTCGGCCACACCCGGGACGGCGCGGCCGCGCCGTCCGCCCGGGGGGAGCGCTGGGCGGCGGAGCAGGATCCGGAGGTGGCCGCCGAACTGCTCGTCGCCCTCGGCCGGGTGGACCTGAGCGCGGCGGCCGGGGAGGCCCGGGTGCGGCTCGGCGAGGAGACCCCGGTGCCGCTGCGGCTGGCCGCGGTCCTGGTCTGCCTGCGGAACGAGGAGCGCTGGGGGGCCGTCCACCACGCGGCCGTGCTCGGCCTGCTGCCCGCCCGCGAGCTCACCGTCGACCGCTACAGCCTCGACCAGGAGGAGCTGCTGTACACGGTCGTCGACACCCTGCTGGAGCGCGACACCGACGCCGACCGCGAGGCGGCCCTCGACCTGGTGGAGGCCGCCCTGCGCGACCCGCGCCCCGAGGTGCAGGCCGAGGCCCTGTGGGCGGCCGACCACGCCTGCTACGTCTCGCGCGGCGCCCCGTCCCGGTTGATTCCGGCCGTCGCCCCGCTCGCCGCCCAGGACACCGCGGCGAGCCTGCTGGCCAAGCTCGGCCCGCTCGCCGCCGAGGCCGCGCCCGTACTCGTCGGACTCGCCGACCGGCCGGACGACGGGCCGGACGACGGGCCGGCCGACGAGGTGGCCGACGAGGCCCTCGCGGCGCTGGTCCGGATCGCCCCCCGGCAGGCCGCCCCGCTGCTGGCCCGTGACCTGGAGCGCCGCCCGCGCGCCCGCAACGCCGCGGGTGACTCGCGGGCCCCGGCCTTCCCCTTCGACCCGGAGCTGTTCGCCGCCGTGCGCGCCCGGTTGGCCGTCGAGGGGCTCGGTACCAATGAGACCGCCGACCTGGTCCACCTGCTGCGGCGGTGGGGCCCGCGGGCCGTCGCCGGCCTGCCCGAGCTGTGCGCGGTGCTGCCCCGCTTCCCGTACGCCGCCTCCGCCGTCGCGGCCGTCGTGGCCGGCGGCCCGCCCGAGGCGCGCGAGCGGGCCGCCGAGGCGCTGCGGGCGGAGGCGGGACAGCTCCAGGCGGCCCGCGCCCACTACGACGTCACCGGCGAACCCGACGTCCTGCTCGCCGCCGTCACCGAACGGCTGGCGGCCTCGCGCGAGCGGGCCGAGGCGGCCCGGGCGGCCGCCGACCTGGGCCCGGCCGCCGCCGGGCTGCTCCCGGCCCTGCTCGCCGCGGTCAGCGAGGACCCGGAGCCGACCGCCCCGCAGCTGGACGCCGACGTCGCGACGGCCCGCGCCGTCTGGCAGATCGACGGCGACGCCGAGGAGGCCGTCCGGATCCTGGCGTCCGTCCTCGACCGCACCGCGGGCAGCCGGCTCTGGGCCCGCTGGACGGTGGTCGGGGCGCTGCGTGTCGCCGCGTCCCTCGGGGCGGCCGGCCGGGACCTGATACCCCGGCTGGAAGCGTTGCTCGACGACCCGGAGAAGGCCGCCGGCGCCGCCCGCGCCCTGCTGGACATCGCCGACCCCGACACCGTCGACCTCGGCCGCCTCGCCCGGGCCGCGCTCCACTCGGTCGAGACGGGCGCCGACGTCACGGGCGGCTGCGAGGCCCTGCACGCGCTGGGCGCCGCCGCCGGGGAGCCCGACCTGGGCCGGTACGTCGGCGACCTCGTCGAGCGCGACGGCCGGATCGTCGCCTCCGGCCTCGCGTACGACATCATCCGCGAGGACGAGCGGCTGCGCGCCCTGCTGGCCGAGCTGTACTGACCCGGCCGTTGCCGACGCGAAGGCCTCAGGCCAGGCGCGCCACGGCCAGCCCCAGCGCGCGGTCGAGCGCCTCCTTGGCGTCGCACGGCACATCGGGCTGGACGCCGACGCCCTCCCAGTTGGTGCCCGAGATCGGGTTGACCGCGCGGGCAATGGGCACGCTGAGCTCCAGCTGCGGGTGCAGCGTCCAGCCCTCGCGCGGGTGCGCACCGCCCCGGGTGGTCTCCCCGACGACCTCGGCGCGCCCGAGCTGCTGCAGGTCGTAGGCGAGCTCCTCGCCCCCGGAGAAGGTGTCGCCGCTCGTCAGCACGTAGAGCGGCTTGCTGCCGCCGAAGCGGGCACCGGGGACGAACGGGGGCGTCCAGGACTGCGCGCCGACCTCTCCCTGCCGCGAGAACATGGTGTTCAGGTGGGTGCGGCTGTCGAGCAGGTAGCCGCAGACGAAGGCGACCGTGTTCGGGTCGCCACCGGTGTTGCGGCGCAGGTCCAGGATGAGGGCGCGGGCGGGGGCCACCAGTGAGAGCGCCGCGGCCAGCGGCTGTGCCGCCCAGTCCAGCGGGAACAACTTGGGTCCGATCTCCAGGACCGCGACGCCGTGGTCGAGCAGCTCCAGGCGGGGAACGCCGTTCAGGAAGGTGTCGAACTCCCTGCGCACCGCGGCGAGCACTGCCGCGCCCCGTTCCGTCGGCACCGGCTGGGCGTGGTACTTGAGGCCCAGGTGCAGGTCGCCGTTGACGGACCGCAGGTCCGCGGTGACCGCTTCGGCCAACTCCTCGGCGGATTCGGTCCGGTAGGCGCCCTCGGTGCTCCGGCGGCGCACCAGGTCCGCCAGCTGCCGGGCGGCGTCGGGGAAGACGTAGTGCTCACAGACCAGGTCGGCGATCGACTCGACGAGGGCGACGGTGTCCAACGCGGACGGCGATGTGGTGGAGGTCATGGGGAGGCAGTAGACCAGCGACTTGCCAAAGCGTCAACCGTACTTAACGCTTGATCCGGTGAGCCACCAACCGGACGAGACCGTCCAGCGGATCAGCACGGCCCTGCAGCACTCCGCACTCGCCCACCCGCTGCGCCAGCGACTGCTCTTCGCCCTGAGCGGCCGGCCGTCGACGATCAGTCGGCTCGCCGCGCAGCTCGGGGTGAACAAGGGCAGCGTCTCCCACCACCTCAGGGTGCTGAGCGAGGCGGGGCTGGTCCGGGGCGCGGGAACGCGACAGGTACGCGGCGGCACCGAGAAGTACTTCCGGCGGACCGCCGAACGCTTCCATGTCGCCGAACCGCAGGCCGAGGGCACGGCCGCACTGCTCGGCGCCGTCGCCCAGGAGCTGGACCGCTCACCCGGCGGGCACACCCTGGCGCTGCGTCACCTCCGGCTCAGCCCCGCCAAGGCGGCGCGGCTCGCCGAGGCGCTGGCCGCACTGGTCGACGAGACGGAGGAGGACGCGGAGGGCGAGCCGGTGCACGGCCTCCTGGTGACGCTCTACCAGCAGGCCGGGACGTAGGGTCGTTCTGCTGAGGACCGCCGCAGGCCGGCGACCCGGCCGGAGTCGACTGTCAGTGCCAGGCCGTAGCTTGGGAGGTGTCGGCGGGCCGGTCCCGAACCGACCCCCATCTCCGCTGCCCGAAAGGGGACTCCGCCGTGTCCGTCGCCGTGGAAGAGCAGGTCACGTACCTCGAACTGTCCGAGGACGAGGGGAGCGCGCACAAGTTCTACGAAGTGCGGCTCGCCGACCGGGTGGTGACGGTGCGCTACGGGCGGATAGGCGAGCCGGGGCAGAGCAAGTCGACGACGTTCCCGAGCCCGGAGAAGGCGGCCGCGTCGGCGGCCAAGAAGATCGGCGAGAAGGTCCGCAAGGGCTACGCCCCGGCCGTCCGGGGCGTGCGGCAGCGCCGGGCGGTGACCAGGCGGCAGATCGTCAGCAGCCGCTCGACCGCCCGTCAGGCGCCGCTGCTGTGGCGTTTCCGGTCCGGCTCGCCCGCCTTCGGGATCTTCGTCGGCGAGGAGCACGCCTGGGTCGGCAACGAGCGCGGCGACGTCTACACCCTCACCCACGACGGCGAGGTGACGGCCCGCTACGGCCTGCCGGACGGCGTCAAGTGCATCGTCGCCGACGACTGGTGGATCTACGCCGGCTGCGACGACGGCAAGGTGTACGACCTGGGCGGCAAGGTCCCGCGGGTGGCGTACGAGATCGCCCAGGACGTGGACATCTTCTGGCTCGACATCCACGACGGCGTGCTCGGCGTCGCCGACGAGCGCGGCGGGCTCACGACGGTGGACCACGAGGACGAGTTCCAGTGGCGCCGCCAGGCCGACGGCCGGGCCGGCTGGATGGTGCGGTGCGACGCCGACGGCGTCTACCACGGCCACTCGCGCGGCGTCGCCCGCTACGACAACCGCAGCGGCGACCAGCGGTGGCACACCCCGACCAACGGCGAGGTGCTGTTCGGCTGGCAGGAGGCCGACGAGGTGTTCGCGGGCACCGGCCGCGGCTGGGTGCACCGGCTGCGCAAGTCGGACGGCGCCGAGGTGGCCGCCTACCGCTGCGACGCCGCCGTCTTCTCCTGTGCGGCCTCCCCGGACGGCGAGTACGTCTTCGCCGGGGACAACCACTCCTCGGTGTACTGCTTCGCCGCCGACGGCACCCGGCTGTGGAAGCTCGCCACCGGCTGCGGCTCGGCGTACAGCATGCAGTACCGGGCGGGGCGGCTCTACCTGGTGACCACCGACGGCTCGCTGGCCTGCCTGGACGCCGACGAGCAGGCGGTGCGGGCGGCCGAGGAGGGCACGCTGCCGGAGACCGCCGAGATCAAGGGCGCGGGCTGGGAGCCGGTGCTGGCCGGCGCCGGGCCGGAGACGGTCGAGGTGGTCACCGCCCGGACCGGCGGCGAGGTCGAGGTCGAGTGCGTCCAGGACGGCGTCCGGCTGCGGATGCGGGTGGTCTCGCAGGGCTACGACCCGTCGTGGCGGGTGCAGTTCCCCAAGGACATCCGGATCGCCGGGGCCCGCTACCTGGTCGCCGAGGTGCGGGAGTCCGCCTCGGGCGGCTTCTACCGGGCGCGCGGCGAGATCAAGCGCCTGCTCTGACCCG